>NC_001855.1 GCF_000008685.2 Borreliella burgdorferi B31
AACTACTAATTTATATAATCTTTTCACTTAACATTTTGTTATACAAAAATCTTAAATATCTAAATACTTTTGAAAAATATTTTTATTTACAATTTATTGTAATTAGAACAAATTGATATATAATATCAATTAAGAATAATTATTATTTATAATAATTATTCTTAATTGATAAAAGGAGAATATTTTTATGAGAAAAAGTTTGTTTTTATATGCATTATTAATGGGAGGATTGATGTCTTGTAATCTAGATTCCAAATTATCTAGTAACAAAGAACAAAAAAATAACAATAATGTAAAAGAAGTTTCGGATAGTGTTCAAGAAGATGGTCTTAATGATTTATATAATAATCAAGAAAAGCAAAAAAGCTTTACTAAAAATTTTGGAGAACGGAAATATGAGGATTTAATTAATCCTATAGAGCCTATAATACCTTCAGAATCACCAAAGAATAAGGCTAATATACCAAATATTTCAATTGCGCATACTGAAAAAAAAGAGACAAAAAAGGAGAATTTAATCCCTTCTACTAATGAAGAAAAGGAAGCTGATGCAGCAATTAAATATTTAGAAGAAAATATTCTTAAAAACTCTAAATTTTCTGAATTAATTAGAGAAGTACGTGTAATTAAAGATGAATATGCTTTAATAAAAGCTGATTTGTATGATGTAATTGGAAAGATTAACAATAAAAAAACATCATTAATGGAGAATCCTAAGAACAATAGAGATAAGATAAATAAATTAACACAATTGTTGCAAAATAATTTAAAGATAGATAGTGAACTTGAGCAGCTTATAAATATGATTGATATGGCAGAAAATGAAATAAGCTCTGCGGCTTTCTTTTTTGACAACGCTCAGAAAAGGTTAAAAGAAAGCATTATTAAAAGATTAGAGAGTAAAAATAATAGATCTTATGCATTAAAATTGTCTAGACAGGCTTTAAGTGACGCAAGAAGTGCTTTAAGTAATTTAGAATCTTTTGCCTCTAAAAGAATTGAACCAATGGTGAGAAAGGAAGAAATAAAAGAGCTTATTAAACATGCAAAAACTGTTTTAGAAAGTCTCAATAAAAAATAACAAAGAATATTCCACTTATAATTTCTATGAAATTTAGGTGGAAATAAATTTACAAAGTAAATTAAATAATTTCAGTGTCTGTGTGTACCAAACTCAGACTTTCACAAACAGAGGCTCATCAAATCTATTTACGCTGCATTATGCTTATCCATTCTTCTTAAATAATTCTCATATCCTTTTATTAAAGATGAAATATAATCTTCTCCTTTTTTGTTTTTGCAAACCTTAAAATCATTAAGCAAAGTTACAAAATCTTCTTTGGTTAACGAGTAAAGACTGGCCACAATGAAATTATTTTCATTTTCTTTTTCTTTAAAGAATTCATCTTTGGGGTCTAGATTTAACATCTTGTCAACTTCTTCTTTGCCAAACTCAAAATATTCTAAGTAAAGCAAATATTTAAAGTTATCGGGATCATTTTTAACTATTAGCAAGGAAGTGTTTTTAGCTAAAGTTAAGTATAAAGAGTTATTTAAAATCTCATCCTCTTCGGGTTGAGGCATTGGGCATTGATATAAACATGATTTTAGCACATTTGAGTTAACAAATCTTCTAATTATAAAGTCAAACACAAATGAGTTAAAAATTGATATAATAAATAATTTTTTATAAAGTGATATTGGTATTTCCTCATAATTTATATATATTGAATTCACGCAATAACAATTTTTAGGAGAAAGTGTGCTAATCATCGTTCTTTCATTTGTGTTACTTGCAATTACCCTATAGAATACTCTTTCGGCTTGATATTGGCTGTCTTTCATTAATACTTTTTCTAAGTCTTTTTTATCTATCCATAGTAATTTAGAACTTTCTTTTGCAGCTCTATCTTCAAAAAATCTTGAATTAAATTGGTGAATATTGGCTCCAGAATACAGAAATATAAATTTTTCATTATTATATTCTTTATACAGTGCCTTATACTTTGTTAAATTTAGTCCCTCTCTAAAATCAATATACTCTTGAATAAGAGTATCAAATCGACTAAACATTTTATTAACAAGCGTGAACTCAGCGCTATCTCTAAATTCTATTATGGACTCTTGAATAGGAGATAGCCTTTTGATTTGAGCTATATCCAATTCGATTCCCTTATAAGCATTTTCATTACCCTCTTTCAGATCACTGGTTATTTCTTTCATGATATTATCGCTACTCTGGATAACAAATTTTACTCTAAATTTCGTTGTGGGTTCTTTACTATTACTGATCTGAAATATTGCAAATTTGAAGCCAGGGGTCATGGCCCTAAACCCTTTCTGATTTTCAAACTGGTATATATAATTAAGCTTGTAATTTGAAAATATATGCTGCCTCAGTGCTTTAGAGCCGGATTCGCTCCACAAACTGGAAGGAGTCAAATAAGTTAAGTTGCCGCCGGGCTTCACTAGCTTCAAATTGAAAGCCGTAAAATATCTAAAAAGATTCGGACCCCCCCACTAGAAAATTCTCTGAACACCAACCTATACATATTATTCAAAGTTTTCAAACTGTTCTTTTCCTCATAGCGCTCGATACTCAAAGGATGATTCTCTTTACTAAGTAGTTCTTGTTTTATCTTATTTTGTTCTTTTATGCTTAGTTTTCTGTAGTTAAGAACATGTTTTGATAAAAATTCAGATTCATCAAACTTAGTTTTCTCCCATGGAGGATTTCCAATTACAATATCAAATCCTTCTTGAATATCTGGAAACTCAATTCCATAGTGAAAAAATTTATAATAACTACTTAATTTTCTAATTTTTTTCTATTTTTTCTTTATCTTCACTAGAAATTTTACTGTCTAAAATATTTCCAATCAAATTAATTACGGTTGTAATATCACTAAATTTTATATTCAAAGATTTATCAAAAGACAACGAATAAAGTTTAATTAAAGAAAATATTATTCTTAAATTATTTATATTTTCATTTTCCTGATATTCTTTGTATATCTTTTTAGATTTTTCTAAATCTTCTTTAATGGTATAATTAATACCTTTGATTTTTTGATGGATATCTTCTAAAATAGTCATAATTTCGTTAATCTTTTTTACAACTGACAAGCAGTTACCTCTAAATTCGTTATCCAAAATATTCAAAAATTCATCCTTGGTATACCCTAAAAGGGCATTTCCTACTTTTATGTGATGTTTAATCAAGCTTAGTGGCGTTTCAAAAAAATAAAGGTATTAATCCATAAACCTAACATTGCGATTTGTACAGATATATGATCAATATCAACTCCGTAAATACATTTTCCAAGCAACATTCTTTTAAGAACGGTCTTCCGGCTTATACTGTCTTGAATATTATATTTTTTAGCTTTATTAATAACATTTCTATACTCCATATCTAATTTTTTTTTACATCTTCAAATTTATCTAGCTCGTACCACACTTTTTCTGTTAAGTAATCTAGACAAGAAATTAAAAAATTTCCCGATCCACAAGAATTATCAATGATTTTTATATCTAAAGGGGATTTAGTTTTAAGCCGTTCTTCAATTGAAGACACAACCATAAATTCCGTCAAATCTTCTGGGGTGTAATATGCTCCATTTTTCTTTCTGTCAAGAGATCTAGATGCAAGATAAATATTGCCTTTATAATAGGTAGCAACTTTGTTTACTTTCTTGTTTTTAAGCTCTTCTTCAGAATAAATAAAATAAGTTCCATTTTTAAGAATGCGGTGAATAGTAGTAAACCAATATCTATCCTAGTGTATTATGGCCTATAATAGGCCCAATAAAGAATATTTTGATCTATAAAGGACTATATGTCTTTTATGGATTTAGAACATGAATAATTATTTAATTACCAATATTAAGCTAAATACAAAATAAATCCAAATATATCTTTAAATTCTAGAAAATTTTTAATCTAATAAAAATTATTATTATAGTGCCCCAAACAAAATAAAACTTAAATTGGGGAAATTAGTGTTACATAAAATGAATTTCCATAGAAGATTTTTTTAAATTGGAATGCTTTAATAACGTTATTTGACATGCAATATTAATGAAACGATTGCCAATCTTCTGAAAAGAAGATGAAAAAAGGTTTTTATATAGCATTTATAACTTATAAAATGGTGTAAAATACTCAATGGGATTGAATTGATTTAAACTAAACTAAGGAAATTTAGCAAAGATAAATTAAGTAATAATAAATATAAAAATTCTTATATTTATTCAAAAATTTGAAAAAATGATCTAGGTTTTAAAAAAAAGACATTAAAACTAGATTGACTGATAGACATACTCAAAAGATTTTTTGTATCTAATCAAATAATTTAAAATAATTAAGTTTATGATAAATTTTAGTTCCAAAATTTAATCCCAATATTCAAATCCGCAGACATTTTTTAGTATGTGTTCTATGGTAACTTTTTGAGATTTTAGAGAATGATTTGAAGTGATTTTGACAGTTTTTAATAGAAAGGTTTCGGTTCTAATTATAAAATTTAAAACGGCAACTTTGTCAATAGTCGAGGATCCCTTTTAAAGATTGATTTTTTTGAATATTTCGTTAAGATTTTTGACAATGAAATTGATAATCGGTCTGGAGCATGGCAAATACCTTTGGTCTTTCTAAAAAAATAATCATATTGAATTAGAAAATTTTAATAAAAGTTGAGACACGAATCTTTGAGTATGAACCCGAACTTGTGACATAAAAATTTTTGAAAGTCAATTTCAGATCAATTCCATTCACGGTATCGATAATATCTAATAATATTGTTTTTATATTTTAAAATTCATTCTTTTTTGCAAAAGTTTCGACAATATTTAAAATGCTATTTATTGAAAGCTCATCAAGAATGAAATTCACTATGTTATCTATATTTTGATTTTGCTTTCACTGTTTAGATGCATAAGGAAAATAGTATATATGATGGTTTGGGCTCTTCTAAAGTTAGTGTTTGTTCTATTTGTCATTAAAAAAAAAAAGACTCTGGTTTTGTTTGCAAACAAACTTGCTAGGTTTTTGATATTGTTTACTATAGGAGGTTTTTGAAATTTTTGATTATTCATTATATTTTAACCTCATATTATGGAATAATTTGATTATATTCAATGGTTTTTATAAAAACCCCAAAATTCCTTTGAAAAAAATTTCAAGAGGATTGCGGGTGTTTTTTTTGAATAGAAAATTACTTTGGGATTTTAGTTGAAATTTTTAGAATTTTTCTTTTTATTAGAATTGTAAACCAAAATGCCCAGTTTTAATTATTAAAGCACAAATGTATGGCCATTGCTGCATTCTCTATTTTATTGGCTGCCTCACTCAAAGCTGCCAATATTTTAGTATATTTGTCGTCTTTTTTATCTTTGAGTTCGGTGCTCACGCCCTTGAAATAGGTTTCCACATTGGTCATAAGAGTTTTTATGCACTTTTTGGCTTCAATTTTACTACCATTTTCTAATGGTACCTTTATCGCTGAATTTTCAGCATTAAACCTATTTACAACGGTTTTAAGTTCATTGTATTTTTGGGTACTTTTATCACCATTGCTACTTACCGATATTTTTAGCAACTCATCCAGTAATTTCACCATCTTTAGTCCATTCTTCAAATTACTTTTGGCTGCATAGGTAGCATTATAACCTATATTAATTAGTGTTTGAAAAACCGAATCAATTTTTTCTGATGAATTCTTAATCAATTTGATTAAGCGAGGAGTATCCTTTACTTCTATGTTTTTACTTTCCTTGGTATTTTTTTGATCTTCAATTTCTTTTTTGGATTTTTCAGAATCATCTTGAGCTTCCTTTGCTAAATTTTCTAGCTCTTCCGGAGTTAATTTTGTGATTTTTTCCGAACTTAGACCTGTAGCTTCACTTATCTCATCTAATACTTGATCAACAGATGTTAGTGCTGATTTACTTTCTGCAGTTGCTTCATCAATGGGATTGTCTACATGCCATTTACATGAAATTATTAGCAGTATAGATATTGCCAATATTAGTTTACTCATTTGTAAACACCTCCTTGTAGTGTAATATTTAATATATTTAGTGAATTATAGCTCAAAATTCATTTCTACCTTAACTGCAAAAATCTTTACAATTAACTTGTGGGTAAAGATTTTTTTAATTCTGGTTTGGGAAATTCTAATTTTTTCTTAGAGGCATTACGCCTTCTTTGATTTTTTTATAATTTTTTGGATTCACAAGATATTTTTTGAGCTTTTCTAAGAATTTTTTTATTTTTTTCAAATCTTATGTAATTTTTCTTATTTTGACTGTGTTTCGGTCTTGATCAGCACTCAACTATTTTGATTTTTAACTTTTAAATATCTTATGAAATTTATGAATAACAAAATTGGAAATTATCAAGTTCTTAAAAGTTATTTGAAGTATACAATTCAAAAACAAATGGAAATTGACGAAATAATTTCAAATTTAAGAGAATTTGGCAGTCCATATATCTATGAAAGCAATGTTGGAAAAAATATTTTTTTTGTTATAAAGCAGTTCATGGGTTTATTTTTAGTAATCGATTTTGGCACTATGATTGGGATATTGGGAATATACTTTTCAATATTTGCCCCATTTTACCTCAATTTTTTGGATATTTTTAATTAATAGGCATTTATGAGATTTTTTTAAATTCACAAATAGGGCGCACATTTAGTAAATAGTTGCAAGAACCCTTTGCCAAAGAAAGAAAATATTTTTCTCCTTTTTTATTTTTTAATGTGTTAAAATCATTAAGTAAGATTTTAAATTCTTTTATAGTTAAAAAATAAGACCGGCTACAATAAAATTATTTTCTTTTTCTTTAAAGAATTCGTCTTTGGAGTTCAAATTTAGCATTTTATTTATTTTTGCTTTACTAAGCTTAAAATGTTCTAAATAAAGTAAAATTAGAAAAATTTTCAAGATCATTTTTGGATTATACATTTGTACCAATTCCACAAACTGTTTCTGCTGGGAATAACAAGCTCTCCCATTTTTATAAGTTTTTAAGCCTTTATATTTGGATTGCTACGAATTAATGTTGTCAACATTATCTTTTAGTAGCATTAAAATTTCATTAATTTATAATTTTGTATACTTTTTAGGATTACTATTATCCTTTTAGGATCAATGATTTTAAATTTACTGCTAGGTTTACTCTTCAATAAGGGAATCTTCAATTCTTTATCGCCGAAAGGAGATTGTTAACTAAATCAAAAATCTTCTTATCCCTGACTTTCACTTTTGAGGATTTTTATAGTCTAAGCTAAATATTTGCACTATAACTACACCGCCTAAAGGAGTTTACAAATGAGTAAACTAATATTGGCAATATCTATACTGCTAATAATTTCATGTAAATGGTATGTAGACAATACCATTGATGAAGCAACTGTAGAAAGTAAATCAGCACTAACATCTATTGATCAAGTATTAGATGAGATAAGTGAAGCCACAGGCCTAAGTTCGGAAAAAATCACAAAATTAACTCCGGAAGAGCTAGAAAATTTAGCAAAGGAAGCTCAAGATGACTCTGAAAAATCCAAAAAAGAAATTGAAGATCAAAAAAATACCAAGGAAAGTAAAAACATAGAAGTAAAGGATACTCCTCGCTTAATCAAATTGATAAAGAATTCATCAGAAAAAATTGATTCGGTTTTTCAAACACTAATTAATATAGGTTATAATGCTACCTATGCAGCCAAAAGTAATTTGAAGAATGGACTAAAGATGGTGAAATTACTGGATGAGTTGCTAAAAATATCGGTAAGTAGCAATGGTGATAAAAGTACCCAAAAATACAATGAACTTAAAACCGTTGTAAATAAGTTTAATGCTGAAAATTCGGTAAGCGTTTCTTTTAAAGAACATTCAAACAGTAAAATTGAAACTAAAAAATGTATTCAAACTCTTATGAAAAATGTAGAAACATACTTTGAAGGTGTATGCAGCGAACTTAAAAACAAAAATGATGGTGAGTACGAAAAAACATTGACAACTTTAAGCTAAGCAGCCAACAAGATAAAGAGTACAGCAATAAATATATATAGCTATGCTTCAATTAGGTGTGTAGATCGCGTCATGGTATGAAACCGCAAGCTATTTATATGGGTTTTTAGAAAAAATAGTTCGCCAAATATCAATCCAAATAATAAGAAACGGTTGTAACGATTCTTAATATTTTTTTTGGATAACGTTCTTGATCGCCCAAGCTTCTATCAATTGGAAGAAATTCAAAATATCCTTGATTTGCGTTTTTAATTTTCCCCAATTTTGAACTTGAATGTTTTGCAAATTCCAAAGCCGCTAATTTCGCATTTCTAATTGAATCTGCTAACATTTCGGGCTTTATATCATTAATATTGTCAAAGTAATATCTTGGCCCCCCACTATTACTAATTAATATACCTTGATTATAAAGCTCAGCAATATTTTTTTCTGCTGCTTCCATTTTCTCAATATTTTTTGTATGAACAGTTAAAGATATATATGCTCTATACTTATAAAGAGATTCTTTGTAAGTCTCTTCATTAAATTCCATAAATCCCATTTTTATATGGTCTTCGCTAAATCCATGTTTTAAAAAAAAACTTTTAATCTTCGATAAGCTTAAATTATTTGCTTTATTAATATCATTTATAGTGTTACCGGTTAAGCTGTATCTAAGCCCCCAACTAGAAGACGTTGATAAAATTTCTCTTTCGCTAAGACCCTTTACCGTAATATAATTTTCATTTTTGGTGCCAATGTTTTTTATTCCGTGAGAAATTATAATTGATGATATAAACAAAAGTAACGAAAATAACAAGAAATATATTTCTTTTCCTCTAAACATAGATTGACCTCCTAAAAGCAATAATATATTAAATTACTGTATTTAAATTTATTTTAACATATTGCTTAATATTAATAAATCCGAATACATTTTAGTAGATCATAATTTTATGACCTTGCTAAAGACAATGTTTTATAAAAAAGAAAAGCCAAGATAGCTGCATAATTTAAGTTAATTGAAGCAATTAAAAGCCATCATGATATTAAAGCAAGAAGTTATTTTATAATCTTGTGTTTAGAAATAGCACATAATTATTTAACATTTCAAAATATTGCAAAAAAATCATTTTTAAATTATATTTAATTTTATAATGATTACTATTTAATATTTATTATAAGTTTGTATTATGGCTTTGCAGATATTCTGTAAAACCATTTTAAGGGCTTTATTTATGAAAAAAAATTAATATTATTAATCAATATTTTTTTATTTATTTCATATCAAAACGATGGTTTAAATAAAAATAAGGCTAGCAAAAATCATAATTATAAAAAACAACTTGGGAAAAAATATGTGCGGGGAGAAAAGAATGAACTTTTATCTTGGATAAATAATTTTGTAGAAGTTAATAATAAAGCCATAGATAATTCTTTTGAAAAATTCAAAAGTGAGCCATCTAATCAATATAATCTTCCATTTAAAAATGTTAGTTGGTATACACTAAGGAAAACACTTGCTGATAATGTAGAAGAATCTAAAAAGGCTAGAGGGTGTTTGTATGCGGTTTTAGATTACAATGAAAGCGAGTTGAAAGAATTAGGATTAATTTTAAATTCAAATTTACATAGCATTAAGAAGATTGCTAATAAAATTATGCAAAATGCGGGCATAGAATTCCAATTTAGATTTGAGGCAATAATGAGGCTGTTACTTGATAAAAAAAACAACCTAATGTTATTAAATATTCCTGATCTTAAAAGGATTAAAATTTGTCTTGAAAATTTTTTATCTTTAAGAACAACCTTTAGAGAGCTTGTTAAACAATTATTAAATGATTATAACAGCAATAAAGAGTCCATCAAGTCTGAAAATATCAAATTGGGAGATTATTTAAATAAAGCTTTTTCAGATATTGTTTTAAGCATGGATAAAAATCCTATAAATCTAGAAAAAGAGATTCGAAATATTATTGTTATTTAATTTTAAATTTAATGTAAAACCTTTTTATAAAAATCAATTAAAAATTGTTTGATACTTTACCACATAATCTTTGCTGGTATCAAAATTAGAATTGCTAGCTATTTTTTATTTAAATTTTTTCTATTTATTTTACCCAAAAAATTATCTTCGATTTTTATCGTATATAACAAATATCGACGATTTTTATTTTTTCTAAATACAGTTGCAATTAAATATACTGGCACTTTGCGCTATAATTTAAGTTTAAAGATTTTAAGGTAGAGTATATTATGAACAAAAAGTTTTTAGGAGAGGATAAATAATGGATTTATTTAAAATTGAAGCTAATTATATTGACATCTTTAATAAAGAAATTTATCCAGCTAGTATAGCGATTGCAAACGGTCATATTGCGAGCATAGAAAAAATTAATGCGACATTGGATGAATATGTGCTGCCAGGATTTATTGATGCGCATATACATATAGAGAGTTCTTTTCTTGTTCCATCAAACTTTGCTCATTTAGTAGTTGCACACGGCACTGTGGCTACAATAAGCGATCCTCATGAAATAGCCAATGTTAATGGTATTGATGGCATCAATTTTATGATAAATAATTCTAAAAAAACCGAGTTTAAATTTTTTTTTGGAGCTCCTTCTTGTGTGCCAGCGTTGTCACAAGAATTTGAAACTTCAGGATATGTATTAAATGATAAAGATATAGATGAATTGATGAAATTAGATGATATTTACTATTTGGCTGAAGTAATGGATTTTAAAGGCGTGATTAACAAAGATATTGAAATTATAAATAAAATAAATTCTGCATTAAAGCGTAATAAGGTTGTTGATGGGCATGCTCCTGGTTTGTCCCCCAATTTAACTTTAAAGTATGCATCTTCAGGCATTAGCACTGATCATGAATGTTTAACAATAGAAGATGCAAGATATAAATTATCTTTGGGCATGAAAATACTAATTAGAGAAGGAAGTGCCGCTAAAAATTTTGAATCTTTGCATCCTTTGATTAGTGAATGTTCTAAAAAATATTGTGATTCCTTAATGTTTTGTTTTGATGATGCACACCCAAATGACATTCTAAATGGACATATTAATTTAATAGTAGCTCGTGCAATAAAGCATGGGCACGACTTTTTTGATGTTTTGAAAATAGCATGCATTAATCCGGTTTTACACTATAAAATCCCAGTGGGGTTGTTAAGAATAGGAGATCCTGCTGATTTTATAATTACAAAAGATATCAAAACATTCAAAATAAATAAAACCTACATTAATGGTAAATTGGTTTTTAATGATGGAATTTCACTTATCCCATTAATAAATGAAATTCCTATAAACAATTTTAATTGTAGCAAAAAATCTATTTCGGATTTTAAATTTTCCACTAAAAATAAGATGATCCCAGTAATCAAATGCATCAGCAACCAAATTATTACTCATAAAACTATGATTGATAGCAATTTATTGGCCCCAGATTTTCAATCTAATATTGCCGAGGATATTTTAAAAATAGCTATAATAAATCGATATAAAGACAATAGTAAAATTTCTATAGGATTTATAAAAAATTTTGGAATAAGAAACGGCGCCATAGGAAGTACAGTTGCTCATGATTCTCACAACATCATACTTGTTGGAAGCAATGATGAATATTTGTGTAAAGCGGCAAATACAATCATCCAGAATAAGGGGGGTTTATGTGCACTAAACAATGAAAAAACTATAATAATGGAACTTCCTATTTCTGGATTAATGAGTACTCTTTCAGCCGAAAGAGTAGCTTCACAATATATAAAATTAAATGATTTTTGTAAAAATGTTTTAGGCTCTCGGCTTGATGATCCTCTAATGACTTTGTCTTTTATGTCTTTAACGGTGGTTCCCCATTTAAAGATAAATGATAAAGGACTGTTTGATGTTGATTCTTTTTGTTTTGTAGATTATTAATTTTAAATTATTATAAAAAGGCAAAAAAAGATTAAAAAATTAAGCGATAAAATTGTAGAAGGAACTCAAAAGTTTTTTGTCTGTTATTATCTATTAAGGATTATTAATTGTGTGTCTGGCAGTTTTTTATTTTAAAAATTTTATGCATTAAATCCTTAAGCAAAAAGTAGTTTTTGATTGCTGTTTGGAGGCACAAGCACCATAAATAATATCCTGTAATAACGCAAAACGTTACTATTGATTTAATTTATGGAAACCATATGTGTAAATATTGATGCATCTTCTCAATAAATAACATTTATACCCCCCGGTTAAAATAAACTATTGTTTGTCCAAGTCTTAATCTTAAGAAACAAATTAATTAATTCTTTAGCTCCCTTAGAACCCGAGCTTATATAAAAACTAGTGAAATTTTTTTTATCTCATTACATCTAAAAATAAATCAATAAAAAATCATTTTTGTTTCGGCTCCGCTTTTAATAGCATCCTTATGAGATTATATTTTTGCACTTATATTTTTTATTACCTCTATAAAAATTTTATTTTAAAAAAAGATATTTATTAATTATAATATCAATATTATTGGGAAATAGTTAATAAAAAATTAAACATATACTTTTAAATAAAGTAAATATTAAATTAAGGAGTTATAAATTGAAAAAATATATTATCAATTTAAGTTTATGTTTATTATTGCTTTCATGCAATCTTTTTTCAAAAGATTCTCGATCACGCCAAAAATACAATTTTAAAGTACCCGCTAAATCGGTTTCAAATCCTATCAATAAAGAAAATATAGACACTGAAAAAGGTACTAACACTACACTTTGCATAAAAGAAAAAGATAGCAGAATTATAATTAAAGATTGTATTAATAATCAAGAGCTTTTTAAAGTAAAATCTAAAAGAAGATATGATTTTAAAAAAGCCATGCTTCTTGGAATTCAAACAGCTTTAAAAGTTATAAATATTGGCAATAATAATAAAAAATTAACTTCCATAAAAAAACATAATGATCATATTTTATTAGAATTTAAAGATAATAAGATATATATAATTCGATTATCTGAACTTAAAAAACATTTACTAAAAAGCAAGAAAAAACCACTATTAGGAAGTCCGATACCGGGCGGCGGAGATGCAGAATTTGTAGATGATCCTGATGGCAGAATAGAAGCAGAATTAGAGGCAGAACAAGAGCAAGAGATGTTAGATAGAGAAGATTTTGGAGACGAAGAAGACGAAGAATTAGAAGAAGAAATATTTGGAAAAGAAAAACCTAACAATTGAAACTAAAATACTACATTTCAATAAAATAAAGAAGCCCCTAAAAATAGGGGCTTCTTTATTTTATTGAAATGTAACTTGCTAAAGCCACTGTAAATCTAAAGAATATCACTTAATTTTAGATTTGTATTTTTAATACTACAATTGATAAGCTTCTAATTCAAATATTTAGAATTTTTTATAAGTTTAAATCAATTAGTTTTTTGATGCTAAAATTCAACTTCGTACAATAAAAATAATTAATTTATGGTTAATTTTATATTTTTAAGATCATCAAAACCAATTAGGTAAAATTCTTTATAATTTTTATTTCTAAAATCCAGCAATTAGCAGAATAGCGATTTACAGTATATTTTTTAAAGCGCTTTCAGCTTCCCTATAATAAATTTCTTTCAAAGAAGGCTCTAAAAGGTCATTTATAAAAACTTTTATACTATTTGAAAAGTGAATTTTACCTTTTATATATTTGCCATACTTTTCATAAAGCACTTCTTCTACCTCTTTTAAGGTATTCCTATTTTTAATAAATTGGTTTTCTATAATAGAAATATTATATCTTTTGTTTTTAATGATCTGAATATTATTTATTGTTTCTGTTAAAATAGAAAAGCTTTCTATTGACCATCTTTCTACTTGAACTGGGATTATAATATGGTCTGTAACATTTAGAGCATTCTTTAAAAGGAAATTCCTACTAGGAGAAGTATCTATTATAATATAATCAAAATCAAAACTTTTGGTGCTCTTATTTAATCTAAATTCTAAAATAATTTCTTTATAATCTATATCATCCGTGTTAAATTTTTCTAAAATAGGATGAGAGGGAATTATAGAAATAAATTCATTAATTTTATTTTCACATTTATCAAAATACGTATTTCCTTTTAAAAATTCATAAACGTTATACTTTTTAATACTTGAAATATACTTATTAAAATAAGAAGTTAAAGAATTTTGTGGATCTAAATCAATCAGTAGCACTTTTTTCCCCAATTCTTTTAAAACATAAGAAAAAAGTATAGAAAGTGAACTTTTGCCGACTCCTCCTTTTAAACTTGCAAGTGTAATTACAATTGGTTTTTTTTGATCCATTTATTTATAACCCCCCCATCTTTTAGTTTTTTATTATAAAATTCATATACTTTTTTTTCCATTTTTTTCAAATGTGATAAATTGAATTGATAATACTCGGTAGTTTCTTTATTTTTTCTTAAAAGTGTTCTTAAAGATTGAACATAGGCTTTAATAGAGCCATTTTTAAAGACAAACTCTATATAATAGAGCTTTTTTATTGCATAAGTTTTATTATTTTCTTTTTTAAGAAAAAAGGGTCTATCAAGTTTATCATGCTTATATTTTATTTCTAGGAACTTATCATTTTCTCTTAAAGGAAATAAATTGAAGAAAAGAAAATCTTCATTGTTATTAAATTCTTGAAAAGTAAGTCTTAGCCTTTTTCCTTTGTTTGTAATTTTAAAACTAACTAAATGTTTAAATATTTTTGTACAGTATATTTTTCTACTATCTATTTCTTCAATTCTATTGAATATAATTCTTTTTTCTATATCACTTTTTTTGTTTCTGAGTTTTTCAAGCAAATTACTCAAATTTCAATCCCTTTGACAAAATTTTAGATAAAATATTATTGGCTATTGTACCAGCATGTCCTGAAAAGCTAGTTATTTTATCTGCTTTCCATTTAGTAGTATAAATATCTTTAAATTCTCCTGCAAGAGTATAAAAATCGGTTTTATAGGGTGCAATTTTTCTCATAAAGTGGATTTTATGCTTATAAATGTTTAATTTGGACAAGAAAAACTCTTTAATATCTTTTACCTCATAATCATATTTTAAATAATTTTTAAAATCTTTATAGTTTAATAAAGTGTTTTTTAGTGTTTTAATTGGGTTTTTTGTATTAGAAACTATGGATTTAATTTTTTTTAAAAAAGAGTTTTCTATAGAATTCTTATTATATATATTTATATATTGTTTATTATATACAGTGATATTTTCAGTGATATTTTGAGGTTTACAATGCTCTTTCTTTTCCCTTAAAACATCTTTTTCTTTCTTTACTTTTTTAATTAAGTCTGATTTGGTGTTGCTAAAATATGTGTCGATCAATTTATATGCAATAGGGGATGCCTTATATATACAGAGCTTTCCTCTAAATTCTCCGAAGTTATTTGAAAATGTTAGCATTCTTTTTTCCAATGCTTTTAGCTTAACCAAAAATCTTAAATCTATTCTTAGAGTATTAATTGTAGTTTCTTTTTTATTCTCTCTATGTATATTTGAGTTTAGCACTCGAAGTATATCTCCTTGATGATGAACCCGAATTTCTTTTAGTTTTTCAGGGTCAAAATGAATTCTGTGTATTGATTCATTATATTTTTTTTCAAACTCTTTATTTAAGTAAATAATAACCGAAATTATTTTTTTAAGTTTACAGTCTTTTGAAAGTAATTTATTAGATTTATTGGTATTAATTTGATGGCTATAACTAGGTATAACGGCTTTCATTTTTTGTCCCTCAGCTTAATGTGTGTTAATTTACAGTTAAAAATTATAGTATATAAAATAATAAATTTCAATCTTCTGTTAAAATTAAAGCCAAAAACCATTTTAAGAATATTTAAGCTAATTGGGAGAGGGGGTGATTTTTTGACAAAAAAGCATTTACTATTATGCAGTAGCTAGAATGAAGCTTTTTAATAGGCTCAATTAAGAATAGAATAATAAATAACAACCAGGGTGTAAATAATCAAAACAATCTAAAAAAATAGATTTTCTTTAACCACTATTTATATAATCTTTGATTTAGAAATATCCTCTTGTATTGTTCAGAACCGAACGATTTTATTTGTGAATAATTATTGACACAAATTTTAACTTGTGTCAATAATTATTCATATATTAGTGATATTAGATTTATTATGTGTTTTTGTCTCATGTTATTAGTCTAAACTTATTTTTTAAATGCAAGTTAATGTTAAATACATATAAATATCTGCTTTTAAAGCAATAGGAGTGCAAAATGATAGGGAAAGAAAGTAAAAAGAAAAATAAAAAAGAGATCATTTTAAATGATAGATTTGAAGATTTTATTGATAAAAGTCAAAATTTAAATAATAATCAAGATGAAAATTTAATAATTTATAATGATCTAAAAGACCAATTAAAGCTTAATTTAAAAGATGATATTGACAATAAAATTCAAAGAATGAAAATTCTATATGAAATTAAACAAAAAAAGCTTTACAAATATGATGGTTTTAAAAGCTTTGAACAATTTATAAAATCTTTTATAATTGCAAAAACCCAGGCTTATACATATTTAAAAGTTTATGAAAAGGTTTTAGAAGGTGTTATTTCTATTGATAAAATTAAGGAAGCGGGGTTTAATAGCATATATCACGCCATACAAAAACAAGGGTTATCAGAAATAAATCAAGAAGATATTAATACAAACAACAAAGAAAATATCCCAATTAGAATTTTAATAAAAGATAATGAATTATATGATTTTTGTAGAAAAGATACCAAAAGAGTATATTTTGTTTTAAAGGAGATTTTTAAAAATAAAAAAGATATTTTATCGGAGATTATAATTAAATATGATAATTCTAAAAAGAAAAGGAATAAATAAATTTTCAAGGGTTATTGACTTTAATGCTTAATTAATGATACTCTATTACTTCTAATAGGCTTAAGTTGTTTTGCCTAGTTTAATGTCGAAAAGATGCCCCGAAAAGGGTTTTTTTCATTTTTAAATCTAAATTTTGGAATTTGACATTGAATGCTAGGTTTTTTAACTTTAAATCCCTGTTGCATGTCCGAGTAATTAATAAGCTCTCTATCACTATGTTTTTATAATTATCTACAAAGTAAAGAAATAATAATTTATGTAAAAAATCTTTTCTTTGATTTGAAATTTTCTTATATAGCCTAGCCTCTTAATTTAGATTTGTTTATATTAATAGAACCTTTTTGTTTTTTGATAATTTTCTTTGGTATTTATTAAGCCTATTTTCATTTTTTGTTACATATTTAGGATGATTTGTTTTTTCACTTTCACTACTTGCTAAAAAATTGTAAATCAAAGTCTTTGATTTATTTTTTAATTTTGGGAGGGGATTATTATGAATAAAAACCGGGTTATTACTTGCGTTGTTTTTGCACTGATAAGTTCTTTTAAAAATTTTTCACAGCTTTGTTGCTTATATAGTTCTGAGCAAGATGCTTTTAAAGAAGAAATTAACAAAAGACTCTATAATTGTAATTTTAAAAATGAAAAGGATAAAAACATTTTTTTGTTTATGCTTCACAAATTGGAGAGCGTTTAAGAAAAGTTCGGATTAAAGAAAAAAGTGTTTTTTAGATACTCTTTAATCAAGAGGTGTCTTATAAAAAAATAATAAATCTAATTAATTGAGAATTGATAAAAAGTGAGAAATAAGTTTAAAAGCTTATTCTAAATATAAATTATTTATAGTCAAGTAAATATTAAAATAAGTTTTGGTCGACTTGCTCTAAGATTAGTTTTTTTAATTAAAAAAAACTAATCTTAGAGAAGAGTATTGTGAGTATCAAGAAGGGCTAAAAAGGATTTGTAAATAACATGATGGTTTAAACATAAACAATGAAAGCCGATTACATTATAAAAACAAATGATCCAAATGTATCTCTTTATAAAGAACTGTAAAGAGACTTTATAAGAAAAGAAAGTATTAATAGTTTAAAAGACTTTTTTATTTTTATAAAAAATAAACTTTCTTCAATAGATGATAATTCAACAGAAGCAAATATAGAGTCTTTACTAAAATCTATTTTCGAAGAACTAAATTATTCAGTAGAACAACAAAAAGGTGGGCAAATAGAAGGAGTAAAATCCAAAGTAGATATACTACTTTTTGAAAATGATAAAGACAAAGTAGATTTTAATAAAAAATTAGAAGAAGCTAAAAAAATAATTCCCATATTTTCAACTGAAGATATCTTACTTATAGCGGAAGTTAAGCATCCAGTATTTAGTTTTGATGCTAAAGATAAGGTAAAAGAAGCAGAAGATCAGCTATATAGATGTCTAAATCAATATCAAAAACATTATGGAATACTTTCAAATGGAAAGGTATGGAGCTTATATGATAAATCTAAGACTTTATGGAGAAAAAAGATATATTGAATTTGATTTTTCTAAAATTGAAGACAAAAAAGAATACAAATAACAAGAATGGTTTATTTTATTTAGCTATATTATAAGAAAAGAAAGCTACCTAAAAACAAGTAATGTAATAGCAGTTGAAAAAGAGCAAATAGTTAAAGAAAAAGATATAATTCAAAAAACTCTTAGAGAGATGCTTTATGAGAAGCCTGATGACTCTATAGTATTTAAAATTGTAAAAAAAATATATATGACAAAGAATTTAAAGTATCAGACAAAGAATTTACTCGTTATATTTTGGCTAGCATACTTAAAGAGGCAATTATTTTTATTTTAAGAATATTTTTTATTGCATATATTTAAGACAACGACAGTTTTAAGAAAATTTTAGAAGAAAACAAGCTATACAGATCTTCTATATCTTTTAGATATTTTTTTATGATTAAAATACAAAAAAGAAATTAGGATATAAAAAATAATAACAATTTTTAATTTACTTGATAAGGGAAGTGATTCAATAAAGTTCCCCGTATTTAATGGAGGATTATTTGTAGAAGATAAGGTTAAATATTTGAATAATGAAAGTTTGCTAAGTATTAGTGAACTTGAAGAAATACTTGTTAAAATACTCTTCTTTGAAGAAAAAAATATTAAAGATGAAAAATTTGTAGAGTATTCAAGGTTAGATCCCAAAAGTTTTGGAGAATTATACGAAACGCTACTTGAATATGGCCTAAGAATTGCAGATACTACTGTTCATCGTATTATTTAAGACGGGATTTATCTCATTCGTACCGAAGAAGAGCTTGCAAACAAGAAAGTAAACAAAGTTGCTACTTACATACAAAGAATATGAGGAAAGTGAATATATAGATAATTTAAGAATAATATTTTCTTTAATTAAACTTTATTTATTATCTTTTGACAAATCTTTAAACATAGAGAACTAGACTCACTCCAAAGAGCCTAAGGAACCAAATAAGTTAAATTACCCCCTGGTTTTATTAGTTTCAAATTAAATGCAACAAAGTATCTAAAAAGATTTGGATCCCCACCACTAGCAAAGTCTTTAAAATCACTTTTATAAATATTTATTAATAGCGCTTATACTGCTTTTTTCTTCATTGTATTCAGTATTCAAATAATAATTGTCTTTACTAAGTATTTCTTGCTTTATTTTATTTTGTTCTTTTATGCTTAGTCTTCTGTAGCTAGGAATATGTTTTGAGAAGAATTCTGATTCATTAAACTTAGTTTTCTCCCATGGTGGATTTCTAATTACAATATCAAATCCTTCCTGAACATCTGGAAACTCAATTCCATAGTGGAAAAATTTTATAGTAGCTACTTAATTTTCTAATTTTCTTCATTTTTTCTTTATCCCCACTAGAAGGCTTATTCCCCAAAATATTTTCAATTAAACTGATTATATCTGCAATATCACTAAATTCTAGTTCATTAAGAAAGCATATATTTGCTAATTATAAACTTAACTATATTTATCAATTTCAAAATCAAAAAAGATTTAAAGATGTGGTAGCACTTTTTAAATTTGCAATATTTCAACTTAGTAATACTAAAACCTGCACATCAAGTTTTAAAGCAAAATTTATGATTCAGGGCAATGATAATTGATAAAGAATATAAAGGTCTGATTACAGTTCGAATTCTAAGAATGAAATCAGCATATGATAAGATGGTAGCTACATTTAAACTTTTTTCAATTTTATTTAGAAGTTATTTTTTAAGATCTGTTTATAAAATTTAATAAAAAGTACTTTGTTCACCCTCTTGATAGCACTTATTTTAAATTTTTAAAAAGAAAGAGAAATTCAATGAATTGATAAATAATAGTAAATATTAGTTTAGTATTATTACAATTAAAATTGTAATAATTTTGCCTCTTTTTGATAAGAAAAGTTTATTAATTTTTGGAATCCGACTTAAAATGATTTAAAGTTAGTATTAACTTTAAAGGAGAGAAAGCATGAAAAAAGTTAAAAGTAAATATTTGGCTTTGGGATTACTTTTTGGTTTTATAAGTTGTGATTTATTCATAAGATATGAAATGAAAGAGGAATCCCCTGGCTTATTTGATAAGGGAAACTCTATTTTAGAGACTAGCGAGGAATCTATTAAAAAGCCTATGAATAAGAAAGGTAAAGGTAAGATTGCTAGAAAGAAAGGCAAAAGCAAGGTTTCTAGAAAAGAACCGTATATTCATAGTTTAAAAAGGGACTCTGCTAATAAAAGCAATTTTTTACAAAAAAATGTAATTTTAGAGGAAGAAAGTTTAAAAACTGAATTATTAAAAGAGCAATCTGAGACTAGAAAAGAAAAAATACAAAAACAACAAGATGAATATAAAGGGATGACTCAAGGAAGTTTAAATTCCCTTAGCGGTGAAAGTGGTGAATTGGAGGAGCCTATTGAAAGTAATGAAATTGATCTTACTATAGATTCTGATTTAAGGCCAAAGAGTTCCTTACAAGGCATTGCAGGATCAAACTCTATTTCATACACTGATGAAATAGAGGAAGAGGATTATGATCAGTATTATTTAGATGAATATGATGAAGAGGATGAAGAGGAAATAAGATTAAGCAATCGATATCAATCTTATCTAGAAGGTGTTAAATATAATGTAGATTCAGCAATTCAAACAATTACTAAGATATATAATACTTATACATTATTTTCAACAAAGCTAACCCAAATGTATTCTACACGCCTTGACAACTTTGCTAAAGCCAAAGCTAAAGAAGAAGCTGCAAAGTTTACAAAAGAAGACCTTGAAAAAAATTTCAAGACCTTATTAAATTATATTCAAGTAAGTGTAAAGACTGCAGCAAATTTTGTATACATAAATGACACGCATGCAAAAAGGAAATTAGAGAACATTGAAGCAGAAATAAAAACTTTAATTGCAAAGATCAAAGAACAATCTAATTTATACGAAGCATATAAAGCAATAGTAACGTCAATCTTATTAATGAGGGATTCTCTTAAAGAAGTGCAAGGTATCATTGACAAGAATGGCGTTTGGTACTAATATTAATTTTTTTAATTTAAAACAGGCTACATAATATGTAAATATGTAGCTTGTTTAAAGTAAAATAATTAAAGTTCTAGTTGTAAAAAAGTATTGTGGATAAGAAAATGGATTTCGTCAATTTACAAAAGGTATATTAACTGATTTAGATAAAAGTCAAAAATATTGTTTTGATTTATATCAGAATTGGTAGATTGCCATGTTTTAAAGTAAGTATTTAGAATAGCTTTTACTATTAAGCTTGCATACAAAATGGTATTGTCAGCTTGATTCCAATCTTAATTTCATTTTATCAACTCAAATTAAGATTGGAATCAAATGAAACAAAAAAAGTGAATAAGAATTCATCAAAAGAAATTCGCAAATATGTTAAAGGATTACTTAATATTGTTAAAAATATTGTGCCTGTTACAACTAAAAGGTTAAAGAACTATATTTAAAATTGTGCAGGGTATCTAATGAAGAATAATGGCCCCTTGATACTTTGGATATCATTACTATACTATTTAATAAGAGAAAAATTTATTTATCACTCAATATTAAGCTTGTTTTTTCCCCTATTTAATATTTTACTATCCAATTTAAATTTACTTGATATTTACTTATATAAAACAATTGAATTTTGGATTTTATATGCGGAGCGACTAAAGCTTGTAAAGCTTATGAAAGTATTAATTTAAAACTAGGTTAGAAAAGCAATCTTAGATTTAGTAATGAAAAACTCGATACATTAACTTTTTTCGTAAATGTATAAAATCAGCGCATTTTAATTTTTATTGAAAAGGAGATGTATCCCAAATAGAAGAGTATGTTAAAAGGTTTTTATTCAAACTGAAAAATATGGGTAAAGTTAAAAAGCCGCTTAGCTATATTAAATATGGTAGAGATAATCAGCTTAATGTAGAAGGTAAAGATAGAAATCATATAGATGTGAAGGAGCATCATAGAGATAAAGGGGGATTTGCTAATGTTTTTGATAATTATTTTATGTTTTCAAATCCCCCATCTCTTTAAGTGGATAGCAATAATGGAGAATTGAGTGCATTAGACTTTCTCCTATTAATAGCAATCCTGTGAAGATAAGACGTTGAATGACATTTAAAATGTATGCCAGAGATTTAGAGATTCACATTAATGAATATTACTACTTTTTAGTGTTGCTATTATTTGACTATACTTTAGAGAAAAGTATTTGATTATTATTAAATACAAGAGCTTAATTACACTATTTGAAAATTGCGAGCATAATATGTGTTTTTTTATTTTAGCACAAGTTTTTTAGACTTTCTAAAAAAGTTAAAAAAAAAGAAGATGCTGAGTAATTTGTATAGTTCTTTTAAGATTTTCATTTAAGTAATAAATTATATTATCTTGGTATACTTCTAATATTTACCCATTAATAAAGCTAGTTTGGCTTAACAAATAAAAACCAATAAATATTTAAAAAATGATTAATTTAGAATATAATTTCTATAGCTAAAGCAAAAAATAAATATAAATTTGGACTAGTTTTATTACATAAAAAGATAAAATTAGTCATGCTTGTTGCAATAGAGCCTACTATCTATCCCGCGAGGTATATTTATTTATATTGCTTTTTAGTTTTTGTAAAGTGACTTTTAATTATTAAAATCTAAGGAGAAGAGATTTATAAACAAAAAATTTTCTATTTCATTATTATCTACAATATTAGCCTTCTTGTTAGTATTAGGTTGTGATTTGTCAAGCAATAATGCTGAAAACATGTTGTATCTAATATCCTTGCTTTCTTTTAAAGCTTCTGCTAAAGCATCATCAGCCTTGTTATTTGTATCTCTAAAAATAACACAAGCTTTTTCTAAAGAATAAGTTGCATCAACATAGCAAACATTAAGAGAAGCATAACTACTCTTAACCTTGCTAATGGCTTTATGCAAGTTATACAATAAGGAATACTTAACTTTATTAGATCTAGGAGTAGTTCTAGCTTCTTTTAAATAAGAGGCAGCTGTGCTAAGCAAGCATTCCATATTACTAAGGCTTACTTTTATTTCATCTAGTTCTGTATCTAGTCTAATAAACTCTTCTACATAAGAGTCGACTTCCCTCTTAATATCTCTAGCTTCGCTCCCTTGGTTATTAACTTGCTGAGGAGTAGGGCTACTATTATTATTTTGTATGTTAGTTTGCATGTCTTTAATCATATCTTTGCATACTGCCTGCATCTTGCTCTATCTGTATTCTTGCCCCTTAACACCTTATCATTAAAGAATATATCACATTTGTAAAAATAGCTTGTATTATTTGATACAAGCTATAAGGCTAAGAGAAAAGTAAATAAGTAAGTGGGCTTGGTTAAAAAAGAGAATAAGGACTAGACTTACTTAAGTAACCAAGTAAGTTTTTAATTTTAAGGAGAGGAGTTTTAATATGAGGATATATTTGTGTTTATGTAGTGTTCTTTTAGCGACCTCTTGTAAGTTATTTTATTCAAATGTAGGAACTGGGCCAGCAGAAGCATAAAAGACTAGTAAGGCCGAACCTGCTTTTGATCTTGCTGTTGTTAAAGAAAAGGGTGTAGGTAAGTAGTCTAAATAAGAGAGTAAGGCATTAGGCAAAGATGGGCTTGAAAAGATGGCACAAGAGGTAAAGGATGTAGCTAGTGATACTAAGGTTAAGGTACTAGATAGCATGACAAAAGGCGGTAGTAGCAAAATACCAATAAGTGAAGTACCTTCTCTTGTAAGCCAAATTAAAGAAACAGCTAGAAGGATAGAGGCAGGTGTATCTGCATTAATATCTTCAGGATAAATGTAGCAGGAGCACTTAAAGATAATCTTAAGACAGGGATAAGTAGCATATGCTTACTATAAAAATATTAGAAATGGCAAAAGAAAGTGGCCTTAAGCATGAAGATGATGATTATGGTTTGCGTGATAAGGTAAATAAGGTAATAGAAGAATTTAGAAGAGGAAAAGAAGGTGGTCTTGTAGCATTTTCTCTTAAAGTAGAAGGCGCTAAGAAAAACGGTGAAGTTGTTAAGGAGTGTGTAACTGGGTTAATGGGAAAAGTAGAAAGCCTTTTTGGCGATATTAAAGGAAATGGCGATGGTGTTGCTCAAGAGTTGATGCAAGAAGGTAAGAGTGAAGAAAAACGGTTTAGTAAGCCATTAAGCTTAATAAGAGAAGTTGTGTGTGATATAACAGAAGCATGCAAGCGACTTATTTATGACCTGTAGAATGAATAGTAGCAGTTCTTAACTGCTATTCTTTATTGTTATTTTTTAAAGCCAAGCTTCTCTATTCTATAAAAATAGAAGCCAGAAGCTTAGTCTAGATTATCCTATAATCTAGTTTTAGGGGTTCTTATGTCTAGTTTGCTATGAGCTATCAGAGAACTAGTAAAGTATAATTTTGTAATTAGGAAATATAGAAATTTATCAATAAATATTGATCTTGTAGTTAGAAGCAGACAAGTGAAGTAATGATAATGAATCTTGTTAAGACAAGCAATACTAATACTAAAAGATGACTTAGAAAGAACTTTGATTTTGTCACTAGCTTTGACAACCTATCTTATTAGCTAAAATGTGTGTTACTATTAATAGTAGATATTAAGGATGTTAAATATAGATAACAAAAGTAGTTAAATTGCAGTAAAGGAGGGTTATATGAGTAATTTTGCATGTGAAGCTAAACCCAAATATGAGTATGTAAAGCAGGTATTTCTTGATAAGGATTTTCCAGAAGATGTAGTTGATTATGTGCTACTTCGTAGTTCAAATTATGTATATGAAAACCTAGAAAGTAGCATGAGTATGCTAGAAAAGGAAATGAATAAAGCTAGAGATGAGTTTAGAAGTGGAATAGGGAAGTTAGATGAAAGAATAGGCAAGTTAGATGAAAAGGTAGAAAAAGTAAGAAGTGAGCTTTCTGCAGAGATAAAGACAGTAAGAAGTGAGCTTAAGGGTGAGATAGTAAAGTTAGATGAAAGAATAGAAAAAGTAAGAAGTGAGCTTAAGGGTGAGATAGTAAAGTTAGATGAAAGAATAGGCAAGTTAGATGAAAAAATAAATACAAATCATAAAGAGCTTATAGGGTTGTTTAAGGAAATAAGAAGTGAGAACAACTCGCATATAAAAAGCTTGATATATCCATTTTATTGGATATTAGGAATATTTATTCCATCAGTAGTGGGAATGTTTTTATATTTACTGCAAAAATAGTAATTAGTGTAAGTGTACTTATCCATTTTAGCATTAATTTATTCTTAACAGTATTATTATGATCAAGAATGGTCTAAGAGGCAAGATAATTTTTAAAAAAGCCTAAGATACAAGTACTTAGGCTTTTTTAAAATAAGAAGATATTGTTGTGCTAGTTATATTGATTTGGCATCCTTTTCTAAGTCATTAAGTATAGTAGCAAGGCTACCTTTACTATCATCATTCATATAAATTAATGTTTTGTGTATTAGTTTAATGATAAGATAAGCTTGAGCTACCTTCTCTTTAGTAATCCCATCAATAGTAACGCTAGAAAGATTGCTACCAAGATGGCCTTTAGCCTTACCACATAAAGTCTTTAGCTTATCTTTGATGTTCTTTAAGTTTATAAATTTAGCATCAAACTCTTGTTCTGTCTGATAACCCAATTTCTTACGCTGATCAATCTTATCTTTTGCTTCTATAAGACTACTAAGCTTTGTAATCTCATAAATAACATCTTTAAGAGATTGGTTTAGTGTGTCTTTAGTAGAATTATTGTTGTCTTCATAATTTTCAATACCTTTTTCAAGATCTTTTAATTTATGGGAAATGCTATAAGCCTCAAGCCCAGCCATCTTAACAAGATTAGTTAAGTCAGAAGTAGTTTGCATGAATTTTTGAAGTCTTGCTTTCTTTTCTATTTCTCCTCTCTTCCTCATATTGTGCTTTAATCTTATCAAGCTCTTGTTGTTTCTGTCTTTGCTGCTCTTCTAGAATAGCTTTTCTTTTCTTCTTTAATTTTTTCCTTTATAGCTTCAAGAGTTTCTTTAATAAGAGCATCTTTTTTTGAGTCTAAGTTTGTAGCACTTTTTGTATGTTCTTGTGTTGAATAAGCAGGGTTTGTGAGTTCTTTTTCTTGTGAAGAATTGTCTAGGCTTCTTTTTTCTATGTTTTTTTATCTATTTCTTGTTTTTGTGAAACACCTGGGTTCAATTGTTGTAATTGAGCTTGCTTATTAAAGCTATCGTCTTGTTTTATGTGTGTTTGATTAGATAATTTGATTTCTAATTTGTCTTCTAATTGCTTTTTTAAAGCTTCCAAAGAAGTAATTTTATCATCAATATTTGGAATATCTTCTGAAGAAATCTGATTAATTTCATACAATTTTTCTTTTAAAAGATTTTCTATTGCAATCTCTTGTGGTAGTGCAGTAGCAACATCTTTGCTACTAAAGGCAGTATTGCCAGTAGTTGAATTTTCTAATAAAGGAGCATAATTGCTAGAATCATAAACTAAAGTGTCTGAATTAAAAAAATCATTAGATTTTAGTGAAGAGAGCTTATCACTTAAATCTTTAGATATTGAGCAACTAAGTATAAGAGATATTAGATATATATATTGGTAAAAATAAGTTTGTTAAGCTTTATAAGCATCTCCTATAAGTATACTTTTTTAAAGTAATATGTTAATTTTTAAGATTCAATTTTTGTTATAGTAACAATATAGTGCGTAACTAGAAAGAAACATTTAATTTTAAAAATTAATGATTAAGCAGGACGGGACGTATAGAAGTGGAAGAGTAAATCTAGGATAAATGAATTACTTTACCAGGGAGCTTAAAATATTTATCTTAGAAATAATGGAGTTGTTTTATATGTGCAAAAAAGCCAGACTATTTTTGTTAAAATCCAAAAGCTTCCTTATTTATAAGTAAGTGTCATGTCTTCTTTGAAGCTACACCAGCTAAGATTCTCTACTACTTAAAGCAGCTTCATGTGCTTTATTTAACTCTTCAAACTCTTTATTTGCTTGATCCATCTTGTCTTTAAGTTTTTCTTGTTTCTGCTTAGCAGTCTTAAGGCTAACTTTAGCCCTGCCCATTGCTTCTTTAGCATCATTCATATAATAGTGGTATCGAGCATATTGGTAACCTTGAGTATTGCTATTATTTAACGCTTCTTGTAAAGCATCTTCTGCTTTTCTATTTGCATACTCAAAATCGTGCTTAGAACTTTTTAAGGCACTTACTGCATCTGAATAATTAGAGTTAGCATAAGCATGGCTGCTACTAACTTTGCGAATAGCTTGATCAAGTTTAGGCAATAAGGTTGGGTTAGCTTTATTAGATTTTCTAGCATTATTTAAAAAAGAACTAGCATTGTCAACTTTACTTTTTATATTATTAAGTCTTGACTTTATTGTTTCTAAATCTGTAGTTATTTTATTAACTTCTTCTAAAGAGGTATAAATTTCTTGTATAATGTTTCTAGCTTCACTAGTTTCCCTAGAGTTATTATTAACTTGTTGAGGTTGTCTATTAGTATGTTTTTCACTAGCATCGCTAGCAACGGAAGGGTTTGTGTTTACAATACCATCTTTTTGTATACCTAAATTATTGTTTTTTTTACTTTCTTTTGCTTCTTTTAGGTTCTTTTCATTATTTTGTTCTTGATTATTTACTTCCTTATAACTAATACTTCTAGCTTTACGACCACTTCTTTTGTTGTCTTTTATAAGAGATTTATCTACAGCTTCATATAGCTTGCAAGAGATAAAGCTTAAAAATAAACTGAATATTAATACTTTAATCATTAAATTCATTGTGCTAACTTTATGCAAAAATAGAGTATTATTGTAATACAATATCATTATATTACATTTATTATTAGTAATCAAGAATATGAGTTATATGTTAAGCTTATAGCATAGAGCTTTTTTCTTTAAAGCTGAGCTATCTAAGATTAGTATTATTTAATAAGCAGCTTCATATGCTTTATTTAGCTCTTCAAAGTCTGCATTTGCCTGATACATATTAGAATTAAGATATTCTTGTTTATGCTTAGCGTTATCTAGCATCCTTTTAGCCCTCTCCATTGCATCTTTAGCGTCATTTATAAAAGAATGATAATGACCGTTATACCATTCATAATTTTCCTTTGAAGCATTTTATGCCTCAACTGCCTTTCTCTTTGCATCTTTAAAGGCAGTATCAGCTATTCCCAGGGAATTAAATGCATCATTATAACAAATGATAAAAGAAGTATGACTACTCTTAACCTTAGCAATAGCTTGGTGCAGGCTAAGCAATAAGGTTTGATTATCTTGATTAGATTTAGGTGCTTTTCTAGCGTTCTCTAAATAAGAATTAGCTGTATTAAGCAAGCTTTCTATATTATCAAGTATTTGTTTTATAGTTTCTAAATCTTTTCTTAGTCTAGCGCACTCTTCTGTAGAAGATTCAATTTCCTTCATAATATTACTATCTTCATTAGCTTTACTGGATTCACTATTAACTTGTTGGGGAAGACTGCTGCTACTATTATCATTTTGCATATCTGCAACAACTAAATGATTTTTGTCTATGTTTTGTTTCATATAAGCATTATTTGTACTTCTAGGCCTGCGACTTCTACTCTCATTGCTGCTTCCTAAAGTATTAAAAGACTTGTTGTTGTCTAGTATGTCTGTAACCTGCTCAGCGTTGTCTGCAAGATTATCATATAGGTTACAAGAGAGGATATTTGGAATTGAAACTAAAGTGGATAAAATAAATAATTTAGCAATTAAATTCATCTATCTTAGTACCTCTTCTTAGAATCTGATGATATTTATGCTTTATTCTTAAAAAATAAATATATCACATTTATAAAAATAGAAAAATAGTGAATGCTAAATGCAAACCAAACTATAAATTTGAAAGAAGTAGAGTAGTGCTTGTAAAGGCAAGAGGGAAGTGAAATAGTTAATTTAGGTAAGCCGATATATAAGCTTTTCTAGTAAAGATGGGATTATATATGAGTAGAGATATTAAAGAAACTAAAGCCTACACTGGAAGTTTTAAAGCTTGAATATATTTTCTATTTCTTTTTTGCAAGAATTTCCCTGTTGAAGATAATCAATAGCTTTTTGTGTATATTCAATGCATGCAGAAGCAAAGTCTATAGCTCTGTATGCTAAATTTTTTGCATGTTGCATATCACGTCCGTTAAAACTGCCACCGAACCGGTATGAATTGCCATTGTATAGTCTTTTATAAATAGATTCTGCTAGTTTATCCTTAGCCTCATCTAGCATGCCTTTAGCAGATACCCAAGAATTAGTTGCTTGCTCCATAAAAGAACGCATTTCTTGTAATTTAGGCATAATAGTCTTTATTTTTCTATTCAAAGGAGATGCGTCTAAATTAGAGAATAACAAGTTTGATAAAGTTTCATAATCTTTTTCAAACTCAAGGAGTGTATTGTTTAATTTGTTTTCAGGATTAGCATGATTAACAATTTGCGTGGCATTTTTAATTTCTGAAAGAGATGTTTGCTCATACTCTTCTTGTGCAAATTCATCTAAGTTAGCTTTAATTTCTTCTTCTGAAGGAATAGCAGGAGTTTTACTTGTTGTAGTAAGGCTATTTTTAAAATTACTTTGTTCAATTGGATCATGTTGTGGAGTAGCTGATTTATTTTCTTCCATCTTTACATTATTTTGAGCATGCGAGTCATTTTGTATTATTGCTGGACTTGAATTTGGTAGGGATTCTTTATTATTAGCACCAGGATCATCTGACATATGTTGATTAGAACCTACTTGTAAGATTGGATCATAAGTTTTTTTATTTGATGATGTAACGTCTTTAGGAGATTCAATTTCCTTACTATTTTTATCTACTGAAGTATTAGTAGTATTTTTATTTTCTTGATGATCTTTTAATGCTAATGCAAACTGTTCTATAGATTTTTTAGATAGAAAACCAGAACAACTTTCAAATAAAAAAAGAGAACTAAATACTAAATTAGGTATAATAAAAATTTTTATTAAACATAATCGCATAATATTTATATTTCCTTTTTAATAAAACTTTGTTATGTACTTATATAGCAAATAATATCTATATTAATAATAATTATAATATAAAAATAAAGATATTAAAGGTAATTCATGTAATTATTTAAAAAATAATGACTTTTTAAGTCAAACTATAAAGTTAAGAGAAAATAAAGTGTTGTTTAGAAAAAGAGTATTATAAACAAAGAAGCCAAACCTCATAAAGTATTGTCTGGCTTGTCTTTAATATTTTACTTTTACTTATCTAGAGTCCATATCTTGCAATTTTTTATATATATCATTTAACTCTTGAAAGTCTTTATTTGTCTTAGTCATATTTTCATTAAGTTCTTTTTGCTTATTCTTAGCAACCTCTAGCAAACTTTTAGTACTACTCATTGAAGCTTTAGCATCAGCCATAAATTGGTGGTAGCCAGCATAGTAGTAGCTCTCATGCCTTGAAGCATTGCTATTACTTAATGCCTCTTCTAAAGCCCGATCTGCTTTTCTTTGTGCATACTCAAAATCGTTCTTAGCTCTTTTTAAAGCAGCAATAGCATCATTGCAATGAGTATCAGCAGAAGCATGATTACTCTTAACCTTAGCAATAGCTTCTTCTAGGCTAGGCAATAAGGCTAAGTTAGCTTTACTAGATCCCACACCTCTTCTAGTCTGCTCTAAATAAGATTTAGCTGTACTAAGTAAGCTTTTTATCTTATCAAGGCTTGCTTTTACTTTTGCTAAATCTTCATTTATTCTATTGTACTCTTCTTTAGAAGATTCAATTTCCGTCATAATGTTTCTAGCTTCACTAGCTTCATTATCTTGGATATTAACTTGTAGAGTATGGTTGCTGCTACTATTATCATTTTGCATATCGGGTTGCATGTCTGCCATCAAAGGTTTTTTGCCTGTATCTTGGTCCATATAAGTATTATCTACACTTCTAGGCTTACGACCACTTCTCTTGCTGTCATCGTTACTCTTTAGAGTATTAAAAGACCCATTATTGCTTTTTAGTTTGTCTATAACCTGATCGGCGTTGTATGTAATCTTCTTGTATAATTTACAAGAGATAACACTGGAAAATAAAATAGTTAGAATAAATAATTTATTAATTAAATTCACCTTATTACTTCTCTTTAGAATCTGATATTCTTATATTAAAAAATATATTGCATTTATAATTTATAAAATGATTAATAATGCATAAGCCAAACTATAAATCTGAAAGAATTAAAGTAGTGTTTGTAAAGGCAAGATAGGAGTGAGATAGTTAATTTAGGTAAGCTGATATAAGTTTTTCTAGTAAATAGAGTTTCATATATGATTAGAGATATTAAAAAAACTAAAGCCTACACTGGAAGTTTTAAAGCTTTAATATATTTTCTATTTCTTTTCTGCAAGAATTTCCATATTGAAGAAAACTAATAGCATTTTCCATATATTTAATGCATTCAGTAGCAAGATCTATAGCTCTTTTTGCTAAATCTTGTATATTGCGTTTGTTAAAATTACTGCCTAACCAGTATGAATTGCCATTTTCATTGTTTAATCTTTTATAAATAGAATCTGCTAGTTTATCTCGAGCCACATCTAGCATATCTTTAGCAGACCCCCAAGAATTAGTTGCTTGCTCCATAAAAGAACGCATTTCTTCTAATTTTACCCATAGTGTGGCTTTGACAGACTTTATTTTTCTATTTAAAGGAGATGTGCTTAGATTAGAAAATAATAAATCTGACATTTTTTGATGAAATTCTTTAAACTCAAGGAGTGTATTGTTTAAGTTATTTTCAGAATTAGCACGATTAATAAACTGCTCTGCATTTTTAATTTCTGAAAGAGATGTTTGCTCATACTCTTCTTGTGCAAATTCATCTAATTTAGCTTTAATTTCTTCTTCTGAAGGAATAGCAGGAGTTTTACTTGTTGTAGTAAGGCTATTTTTAAAATTACTTTGTTCAATTGGATCATGTTGTGGAGTAGCTGATTTATTTTCTTCCATCTTTACATTATTTTGAGCATGCGAGTCATTTTGCATTATTGCTGGACTTGAATTTGGTAGGGATTCTTTATTATTTGCACCAGGATCATCTGACATATGTTGATTAGAACCTACTTGTAAGATTGGATCATAAGTTTTTTTATTTGATGATGTAACGTCTTTAGGAGATTCAATTTCCTTACTATTTTTATCTACTGAAGTATTAGTAGTATTTTTATTTTCTTGATGATCTTTTAATGCTAATGCAAACTGTTCTATAGATTTTTTAGATAGAAAACCAGAACAACTTTCAAATAAAAAAAGAGAACTAAATACTAAATTAGGTATAATAAAAATTTTTATTAAACATAATCGCATAATATTTATATTTCCTTTTTAATAAAACTTTGTTATGTACTTATATGGCAAATAATATCTATATTAATAATAATTATAATATAAAAATAAAGATATTAAAGTTAATTCATGTAATATTTTAAAAAATAATGATTTTTTAAGTCAAACTATAAAGTTAAGAGAAAATAAAGTGTTGTTTAGAAAAAGAATATTATAAATAAAGAAGCTAAACCTCATAAAGTATTGTCTGGCTTCTTATCTTTAATATTTTACTTTTACTTATCTAGAGTCCATATCTTGCAATTTTTTATATATATCATTTAACTCTTGAAAGTCCTTATTTGTCTTAGTCATATTTTCATTAAGTTCTTTTTGTTTATTCTTAGCAACCTCTAGCAAACTTTTAGCACTCTCCATTGCATCATTAGCATTATTTATCCGGTAATGGTAAAGATAATTGTACCCCCTAAAATGAGGTATATCTTTTAAAGCTTCTTCTAAAGCATCATTTGCTTTTCTTTTTGCATGCTCAAAATCATTCTTAGCTTTTGCTAAAGCAGCAATTGCATCAGTATAGCAAACATTAAGAGAGGCATAACTACTAATAGCCTTTTCAATTGCTTTATCAAGGTTAGGCAATATTTCTAGTATAGAACCATTAGTTCTAGAATTTTTTCTAGCATTATTTAAATAAGATTTAGCGCTATCAGCTAATCTTTTTATCTTATCAAGTTTTGATCTTGTTTCCTTTAAAGCTGCATTTACTTTCTCAGCTTCTTCTAAAGAGGTAGAAGCTTTTTGTATAATTTTACTAGCTTCTCTAGCTTCACTAGAGTCCTTATTAAGTAGTTGAGGTTGTCTGCTAGTATCATGTTTCTTGTTTTCTACTTCACTAGCATCGGAATGAGCTGTGTCTAAAACACTATCATCTGCTTGTATACCTGAACTATTGTTTTTTTCACTTTCTTTTACTTTACTTTCATTATTTTGTTGTTGATCATTTCTGTTTTGATTACTTTCTTTTACCCCAATTTCTTCAGCATCATCTAAAGCTCTAGATGTGCGACCACTTCTGTTGTTGTCTTTTATAGAATCTAGAGAACTATTATCTAGTTTAGAAGTAGAATTTGTACTTTTATTATCAGCTATATCTTTATCATAGACAAAAGCTTTAGCTAAAGCTTGTTGCGATTTATTTGTAAGCTTTTCATATAATTTACAAGAGATAAAGCTAGAAAATAAACTGGATATCAACATCACTTTAATTATTAAATTCATTATATTACCTCTATCTAAAATAGAATATTATTAGAATATTTTATCATTATATCACATATATAGTAGCAATCAAGATTATGAGCTAGATGTTAAGATAGATATCATAAAACTAAATAACATAGAATAAGAATTTAAATAAAAATTAGAATGAGATGAATTTGAGGATAAATAAATTTATTTTGATTTTAAATAGTATTTTAGAGTTATGTATTGCTGAATCTATATCAAAAATATTTATTCTTGAAAAATAGGTTCTTTATAGTTTAACTGCTATTACTAGTTTAGTAATAGTTTCTTTAACTAAAGGTTCTTGCACAAAAGGCCTAAAAAGCTATCATGGGAAGATACAAGAAGCCATTTCTATAATCTTTGTTTAGAAATAGCAGTTCACTATCAATACTTTTAAATCGACAAGTTGAGATACCGAATATGTCACACAACTTTATCAATTTTGAATTGTATTTATTTACATTAATTGATAAATTTTTGTCTTTGCTTTTCTTATTCAATTTTTATCATTCATCAGTAAAAAGTTTTAATTTTTCTTTTGATAAATTTGAATACTTATTAATTAATAATTTAATGGTATCGTTAAATAGCTTTAGATTTAATATAATTTCGTAGGTTTTATATTTATCGGTTTCTTTATCTTTTATAGTAAGATATGCAGGCATATAGTTACAGTTATTTTTTTTATAAAATAACTTAAAATAATCTGCTAAAGAATTGTCAAAAACTCCAAAATTATATGAATAAATGTAATTAGGTTCTTTTGAAGTTTCTTTTAAATTAATTTTGGCTAAACCAGTTCTATTTTGTTCAAAATCAATATTAGATTCTTCAGAATTTAGTTTTAAACTATTTATTTCGTATTTTTTTTCAAACTCTTTAGTTGATTCAAATGCTATTATCTTAACTATAGGTGCTTTTTTGCCGAGTATTTTATAGTTATTGTCATTAATGCTATAATTATAACTAAAAAAAGTTTTGAATCGAATGGGTGAAAAAATATAAGAGTACCTAAGTTCTCTAAGATCTTCAATTAAATTGTTATTTTTATCTTTTAAAACCCTTAAGTCACCAGATTTTGCCCATGTAACATAACCACCTGCAAGTAATTCAAGCACGTCCCCCTCTTTTATTTCATTTAATTCGGGTTCTTTAAAAGAAAGACAAGTATTTTCATTACGCTCTTCAATGGGCTTTTTATCATATTTTATAATATTTCCCTCTTCAATTATCTTAAAATCCAAAACCTCGGTTTTGATACTGTTGATTTTTGAAGATTTTGGTGGAGTCAAAAAACACGAATAAAATAATGGTATATATAAAAATATATTCAAAATATATATGTTCTTTTTCATAAAATTTTTCCATTAATTGTATTTCTTTCTATTTCTCTATTTACATTTGGATTTTTATATGTTGGAGTTTTAATCGATCTTGTTAGAATAACAACAAACAAGTTTAAATGTAATTAAAAGGATTCTTTAGTAAATTTTTTATTAGTCTTGTTAAAATTATTTTTTAATTTTTTAAGCACATTTTGTGTGAACTGCTATTTCTATAATCTTTGATTTAGAAATAGCAGTTCACTAGATAATAATAAAGCTAAAATTAATATTTTAGTATTTAATAATTCTTGAGAAAAGGTAAAATTGGTATATGTTTACTTGTTATAGAAAAATCTATCTTGGTAGGACTTTAAATGTTTAATAAAATAGTGCTTAGATAAACTTGTATATTTACAACAGATTATTTTTGTAGTAAGGTAGGTAAGGAGCATATATGAGGATTTTGGTTGGCGTTTGTATAATAGCAGCATTGGCTTTATTGGGTTGTTATTTGCCTGATAATCAGGAACAAGCTGTTCAAACTTTTTTTGAGAATTCGGAAAGTAGTGATATGGGTTCCGATGAGATTGTTACTGAAGGCATATTTTCTAGTTTAAAATTATATGCGTCTGAACATCGTTTATTGGTTGAGATAAAAAAGACTTTAATTAGTTTAAAAGATCCTAATTATCGTGATGTAGTACGCCCAGTGAGTGACTATAATGAGGAGTATTTTAATAAATTCTTTCTAGATTTAGGGTCTGAGCAATCTAAAGACCTGATTAAGTTGTTTATTATGGTAAAAAATGAGCAGAACAATAATAAATTTATGCGTATAGTTCGTTGGCTGTATTCATGTATAGAGGAGTTATATTCTCTAGATATTAAGTATTCTGGCGAGGGGAGCCATGAGTATAATCGTAATATGCCTAGACCCACTGCTTATGAACAATATTTAAAAGTGAAGAGGTATGATTATAATAGCCCAGTTTCTATTTTACCTACATAAAATCTGTGAACTCCTAAATAACCAAAAAGTAAGCATAGTAAAAATACTATAAGTTTATTGTAGTTTTCGGTTTGTTTATTTCTGACCCCGCAAGAAATACAAATCTCAGCATCTTTTTTAAATCTTGCCACAAGAATAGCAATATACTTCGTCAACAGTTTTTGACATAGTTTTACACTCCTTTTTAAAATAAAACATCCTCAATTAAAAGTATTTAAATACTCAGGTAAACTAAACTACTTTTACTTATTTTTTATAAAAATCGATATTTGTTAATATAATTATTTGTATTATATTTTAGTATAAAAAATTTCAAGTGCAACAATTGTAGTTGAACAGCTTTAGTTTTTTATTAAAATGTGCATCCTTTTTGAAATATTGGGTTATTGTACTTAATGTTTTATTTGTCGTTTGATAATATAAACTG
>NC_001856.1 GCF_000008685.2 Borreliella burgdorferi B31
GTATAAAAAGCAAAAGAAAAACATCTTCCTTCACAGAATAGTTGCCCAAATCCAATAATAATTCATACTGGTTGAAAAATTTCCAAGAAAACGCAAATTATTATTGGTGTTCATATTGTTCAACATCTAGACCAAACCGAAGTGGAGTGGCCTTTTTCTTACTTCATTTAGTAAGTTTTCAATAATTAAACCAACAGGTAGTATTAAAACAAAGTTTTAATACTACCAAAGTTTTAATGGCTCCTTCAAAACAGCAGTTTTAACCGTTTCATTCTCTCTTCTGCTAATAGTAACTGGTCATATTTAGTCATTCCTCTCAAAACACCAATTGATGTAGCAACAATTATCAAATTACTAACATTAAAAAACTAAAAATATTATAAAATATCCAAAAATAAAAATATTCTTATTAATTAAATAATTAATACTAATTATTTAATTATAGTATTATTGCATTATATTATAGTTAAGGAGAATATCTATGAAATACCATATAATCGTAAGTATATTTGTTTTTCTATTTTTAAATGCTTGCAATCCAGATTCTAATACCAATCAAAATAATTCTAAAAAGGAATTAAAAACAGGAAGAATCCCTAATAAACAAATAAAAAATGCCCTACTTGATGATTTAAAAAATTTAATAGAAACAGCTAGTGCAGGATAAAAAAATATGAAAAAAATTAGAAGAAGAACCTTCAAACCAATATGGAATATCAATTTTCAAAGAAATTTTTTGGGTAGCATCATATGAAACGGTAGCAGATAATACCGAGCGATCTAAAAACTATAGAAAATTCACTTATGCTACTTTAAATTCTATTAATACCAATAAATTAGCGAATCTTTCGAAGATTTTAATTCGATCAAAACAAAAAACCCTCCTATTTGGCACCTTTTGCAACTTCGGAAGCACTTTTGACACAGTGATTAATCACTTATTATGTCTTAAAAAAGAGACTCTAGATACACTGACCGTTTCAGATTTAAAAAAGCTTAAAAATTCGTTTGAAAAATTATTATCTATAAAAACAGATATCTCAAAAATGTTAGAACAGCTTTTATTAGATTATAAAGATTATATAAATTCTACAAAAACAGATATTGCTAAGCTTGAATCTCATTTAACGGAACTTTACAAGCAAATTGTAAAAAAAAGCTTCCAAACAACAGAGCTGAAAAATAACATATTATCAATAAGCAACCTTTAAAGTTATGTTATTGAAATTGATATCATGTAAAAGCCTATCCTTTATAAAAAGGATAGGCTTAATAGTGAACTACTATTTCTATAATCAAAGATTATAGAAATAGTAGTTCACTGGAAAATTAATAAAACCTAAATTAAAATCTGCTTAGCACAGCAAAGCAATTCAAATAATATTTTAGAGAAAAACTAATCTACAAGCTCAAAATCTAATAACTTGCACTAATATTTAATTATCAAAACTTTATTATTAGGGGAGTAATAATAATATGAAAAAATTTTCATATTATTATTAATTTTTAGTTTAACAATGCAAATCTTTGCAACACAAGATAATAAGTTAGAGTTGAAAAAGGTGTTGAGTATATTGCAGCCGTAATGAAATATGAAAGCGAAAAAGCACCCGTATTATTACTATAACTTTTTAAATGTCTCTTTGACTTTAGGAATAGGATCTTTTTTTTGGCCAAGAGGATTATATTGGCAGCACGGTGAATTGCTTAGATCTCAGGTACTCGGGGAAATATACTTGAGATAACTTGGATACATTATCAGAAGCATCCCGTCAAAAACACCAACAGAAGCAATCGGAATAGAATCATTAGGAATAGGAAGGAGAACTCACGATTACAGCATCCTACACAACTAGAATTATTATTCCCTTTAAATTTGCAAACAGATACAATGAAAACTTAAAAAAAGACTCGGCATTGGGCTTGTAGGTTTTAAATCCAATTTTGACATTAGAATAAACGGATTACAGCTGTCGTTTAAAAAAAGTTATTAAAAATCAATTTACCTAGGAAGAGCATGTTAGTATTAATACCCTCTTCTTAAGCTTATCAATGAAAATAAAAAACATTAATACCATTTAGAAATCAAAAATTAAAGAAATGGCTCCTTGCTTCGGTTATATTTTCGAGATTCTTTACTCAAATATTTATCGGAATATATTCTACGAGCACTTACAAATAGACTTTCCTAAAATCATTTTTGTAAAAAATACTTTAATATTTAAAAACTCAGTAAACTCGGAACAGAGCTGATTAATTCCTATTTACTAAAAAATTGTTCCAGCGCTAAATAGCAACATTAAAAAATGTTTTTCATTTTCAGATAAAGCTCTAAAACAAAACCCAATCATAGAAAAAGTTTTTTTATAAAGAAGAAGCAAATGAAACCTACATTAAAATCTGCTTAGCACAGCAAAGTAATTCAAATGATGCTTTGAAAACAAATTAATCTCCAAAAATAAAATCTATAAATTGCGCTAATATTTAATTATCAAAACTTAGATAAAAAATAGAAAAAAGAACAAGCTGGTAAAAGCTTTCTACACTATAAGGGCAAAGAAATTAAAATGGGCACAGAGATAAATAGTTTTTTTATTTTTAGCTATTGCCTGCTTTAGCTAAAAATAAAAATTTAGGTTCTATTCAACTTAAGAAAAATTAAGTTTCTAAAAATAGCGCAGCTTTCTTCCTTTGTTGTCTGCAAAGCTGTTAAATATTTCTGTTTATTTTTATCAAAATAAAGAATTAAGGTTTAGACCTGCATTTATATACCTATCATACAAAATGTTACAACTACTGTAAGTCCACCTAGTATCACTTTAATTTTAGAGTCATTTTTAATGTGGCAACTACTGCATAGTTTAATTGATGGAAAATATTTATCTACTTTATATAAAGGGGATTCATACCATTCTGATTTATATGGTAATTGTCTTACGAACTCAGACCATCCTTAATTATTAATACTTTTTCCAAACATTCCTTTTTGCATACCTTTAATTGATAAATTTTCTATTACTATGTTTTTATAATTGGATACAAAGTAATAAGATAATTCGTGCAAAAAGTCTTTTCTTTGATTTTAAATTTTCTTGTGTAGCTTGGCAACTCTTAATCTAGATTTAGCTCTATTAATATAACCTTTTTGCTTTCTCGATAGTTTTTTTGGTATTTTTTAAGTTTATTTTCATTTTTTAGTAAATATTTAGGATACTTGATTTTCTAACCTTCACTACTTACTAAAAAGCATCTCATACTCATATCAATACCAAATATCTCTTTTTTATTGCCTTTAGTTTCACTGTTATTTTTAGTATCTAAGCACTAAACTGTTATTGAAATATAATATTTATCATCAACATCTTTTTTCTACTAATACATTTTTAATAAGCTCATTGTCTTTAATGCATCTTATGTAGACATAGCTTTACAAACCCCATTTTAGATAGCTTTATATAACAATTTTCCATTCTTATTGAGTTTTTTTGATTATTAGTTCTAAAAGTTTTATTATTTTCTTACTTTCATATTTAGAAAATTATTGTGTTCTATTTCCTTTTTTAATTTATCTAAAAAATTATTATATGCAGAGTTTAAGTCAAGCTGGACATTACAAAGAGCTAAACTATTAACTTTCTTTAAGAATAGAAATTCTTATTTATATTTACTTGGATAGGTAATAAGACTTTGTTTATTTTTCATAATAATCTTTCTTGTCACTTAACATTTTGTTATACAAAAATTTTACACATCCAAATACTTTTGAAAAGTATTTTTTTGATTGCCGTTAAGATATATTCTATGCTTATAAGCTTTATTAGCGCTAATTATTCTATCATTTTATAATATTTTATACTTAAGCGTATATGTCACAGAAGATAACCATTAATAATCACTGTGTATATTCAATTAATTATCACCTAGTATTAGTTACTAAATATAGGCATAAATCATAAAATGATAGGTTTTCATCTTCCCTTTACTAAATAATACTTAATATAATATGCTCTTTATGGAAAAGAACCCTTAATGAATTCAACCATGATAAAGATCATATTCATTTATTACTAGAATTTACCCTCAATATTTAGCCTTCTAAATTCATCGACAATCTAAAAACAGAATATTCAAGGCTTATTTATAAGAAAAAATATTATACTTATTTAGATAAGTATTGCTGAAAACCTTATTTTTGGTCTAGAAGCTATTGCCTTATCTCTATAGAGGAGAGGAACGCCTCTATTGATATCATCAAAAAATATATTCAAAATAAAAATAAACCTATTTATTAGCAAATTCATCTCCACCTAAATTTCATAGAAATTATAGGTGAAGAATTCTTTGTTACTTTTAGTTAAACAACTTGTTAATTTCTTTCTGAAGTGAAATAGTAGTTCAAAGCTTATCAAATATTCTGCAAATGATTAATAAATAAAAAAGTATAAATATAAATTTTTATTTATATTTTATTGTAATTCAAACAAAATGATATATAATATTAATTAAGAATTATTATTATTTATAATATATATTCTCAGTAAAGAGGAAAGGGGGATATTTTTATGCAAAAAAAATTTGTTTTTATATACATTGTTAACGATAGGATTGATATCTTGTAATCTAGATTCTAAATTGCCTAATAAAGAGCAAAAAAATAACAATGATATAAAAGAAACTTTGGGTAGTAGTGTTCAAGAAAATGCTCTTAATAATTTATATGGGAATCAAGAAGAAAAAAAGGATTTTAAAAATTTTGAGGAATTGAAAGACGAGAGTTTAATTGCTCTCGCAAAATCCTTAGCATCCACAAGACCCACTACTGTAGGCAATATAGAGTCCGCAGTCCTCCCTGTAGGGCATGTAGTGTCTTTAGAGACATCTGCTAATAAGGTTAGTATACCAACCATTTCAATTAAGCACAATCAAAAAAAAGAGATAAAAAAAGAAGATCTTTCCCCTTCTACTAAGGAAGAAAAGAAAGCAGATAAAGCAATTAAAGATATAGAGAATCTTATTAGAGACTCTGGATTTCCCGAGTTAATTGAGAGTATGTATTCACTTAAACATGAATATACTTTAATAAGAAATAATTTCTATGATGTGATAACTAAAATTAGGAACAAAAAAACATCATTAATAAAAAATGGTCGTAACAATAGAGATAAAATAAAGGAACTAACACAATTGCAAAATAATTTAAAGATAGTGGATGAACTTGATGAAATTATGGTTCACATTGATATTGCAGAACAAGAGATAAGATCTGCGGCTTTCTTTTTTAATGAAGCTAAGGAAATTTTAAAAGAAGGCATTATTAAAAGATTGGAAAGTGAAAATAAAGTGGCATCACAATTAGCTAGACAGGCTTTAAATAAAGTAGAAGATGCTTTAAAGAGCTTAGAAGCTTCTTCTTCTAAAAGAGGTTTGGCCATGGGAAGAAGGAGAATTATAAAAGAACTTATTGAAAATGCAAAGACTGTTTTAAGTAAATCTTAAAATGAATAAGAAAATATTTAAATATTAATATATTTAAATTAGAGCCTTCTTTAAAAGAAGGCTCTCTTATATTAGTAATCAAGCATGGAATTATACTAAGATATATTCTTTTTTATTAATTTGCTCATCAACATTATAAAAATAATCATACTTCTAGCCTTACGTCTCTACTGTATTTCCTGCATTATTTAAAATACCGTTATCTAAATTATTAGGAGAATCCATACTTTTACTATCATTTTTCAAAGACTTATTATTAGATAAAGCTTGCTAGCTATATAATAGCTTTTCACATAGTTTATAGATAACACCGCAAATTAAAGACAATTCTCTATAAAAGTTAATTTTTTTGCTTGTTTTTAGCATCATTAAACATCCTTTCAATACTCACTATTGTTTTCTTAGCCTTAAGCTAGCCAAGCTAAATAGAAATTAGTAGGCAATTGATATTAAAATATAATTGATATTAAAATATAATTGATATTAAAATATAATTGATATTAAAATATAATTGATATTAAAATATAATTGATATTGAAATATAATTGATATTAAAATATAATTTAAGACATTATATTTAAGGAGTATAAATATGAAAAAATTAATAAAAATACTACTGTTAAGTTTATTTTTATTGCTCTCAATATCTTGTGTTCATGATAAACAAGAATTATCATCAAAATCTAATTTAAATAATCAAAAAGGATATTTAGATAATGAAGGCGCAAATTCAAATTACGAATCAAAAAAACAGAGCATATTAAGTGAGTTAAATCAGTTATTAAAGCAAACTACAAATTCACTAAAAGAAGCCAAAAATACAACAGATAATTTAAATGCATCAAATGAGGCAAATAAAGTTGTAGAAGCGGTTATAAATGCAGTTAATTTAATTTCATCTGCTGCAGATCAAGTAAAAAGTGCAACAAAAAATATGCATGATTTAGCTCAAATGGCAGAAATAGATTTAGAAAAAATAAAGAACTCTAGTGATAAAGCAATATTTGCATCTAATCTTGCAAAAGAAGCATATAGCCTTACTAAAGCAGCAGAACAAAACATGCAAAAACTGTATAAAGAGCAACAAAAAATATCAGAATCAGAATCAGAATCTGACTATTCTGATTCTGCTGAAATAAAACAAGCTAAAGAGGCCGTAGAAATAGCTTGGAAAGCTACAGTAGAAGCAAAAGATAAGTTAATTGATGTAGAAAATACAGTCAAAGAGACATTGGATAAAATAAAGACAGAAACTACGAACAATACAAAGCTTGCAGATATAAAAGAAGCAGCAGAGTTAGTATTACAAATAGCTAAGAATGCAAAGGAAATAGTACAAGAAGTTGTGGCCTTGTTAAATACTTAAATAAATAAAAGATGGAAGTAAGGAAGGAAGAATAATTTTGTGCTGGCTTATCCTTCCTTTTCTATTAAATCTTTAATTAAAAATGAAATCTACAGGATAATATACATTTAACTCTGTTTTTATTTTTGTAATAAAAAGAAATTAATAATAGTGTTTTTATTTGTATATAATACTTACTATTATCTTGTATTCAAAAGACATAGAAACTTATTACGGAATATTGACTTAATAAGTATTGAGATAAGCAATATCAAGAGCAAACTAAAAAGAATTGTAATTTTTTTTAAAATATCGCCATCTTGATAAAGATTTTCCAGAAGATGTTGTAGAGCACATGTTACTTAGCAATTTAAATTCTAATTAATGAAATCTAGAAACCAGAATAAGTATGCTTGAAAAGCAAATGATTGGGAGCTAGAGATGAATTTAAAAATGGAATAAGAAAATTAGATGAAAAGATAGAAAGAGCAAGAATTGAACTTTCTACAAAAATAACAGACGTAAGAAGTGAACTTAGTAAACAAGTCAAAGGTTTAATATTTCCATTTTACTGGATATTAGGAATATTTATTCCCGCAGTAATAGGATTGTTTTTATATCTGTTACAAAAATAGAAATGCAATAAATGTTCTCTTATAATAAACTTTACAAAGGGAGCTATTATTTTTTTACGCCTTTATTTTGCTACCTAGGGTCTAGGGTCTAGGGTCTAGGGTCTAGGGTCTAGGGTCTAAAATTTTAAAAGTATCATATATCCTTTTTAATTTATCAAAGTCTAATTTTGCTTGATCTATCTTGTCGTTAAGTATTTTTTGTTTATGCTTAACATCTTAAGCATATTTTTAGCCCGCTTTATTACGACTTTAACATTATTTATCCAGGCATAGTAATGATCGTTATACCCTGCAGTAGGACTGTTATATATAAGGCTTTTTCTTAATACCTCTTATACATACTATATCCTTTGCATCTGGAAAATAATCTTCAGCTATTTTTGACAACCAAAATGCATAATCATAAACAAAATTAGTATAAACACGCCGCAATGAACCAATATTATGTATATTTTTTGTGATACATAAGTTACAAAAACTTAAAAACACCTGGGGCTTATGTTTTTATAGATACGACATTTAGGAGAAAGGTTATATTACATAGAGAAAAAACATTTATCTAGAGATTTAAGATGCAACAAAGATACCCTTGACAACACCTAACATTAAACCTGCAAACTTTTTAAGTATATTATTGTCATTATATTTTAATTAACTCAAGAGATAATTAAAATATAATTAAATTAGAATCAATACATATTTATATAAATATGTATGTATAATTAACTTTTTTAATTAAAAAATTCTCTAAAAAGAAAAATTATAAAATAGTATTGTTCTTTCCCTTTAATGTAAATTAAAGTTTAATAATCTTTGTTTATAATAGCTGGATTTTTTATTATAAAAATATATTTCACATCAAACAAATTATTCAAGCTTCTCAAAGCTTCTACATATCAAAACCAATAAACGGGCTTTAAATTAACAGATATAATTCAATAAAAAAAGAACTCTCACTTAGTGCATTGCTGTTTAAAAATTCAGATGTTTTGTTACAAACGGGCTTAATCAAAGCTTGCTTGTTTGTTGAAATTGTTTAAAACTTGATTGTCAGTAAAAAGTTTTTCTGCAATTAAATTTTAAAAATTTCAAATTCAATTAAATTTGCAAATCTAATTAAAGGATAATATTTTCTATTAGAATCATATCTTTCAATTTAAATAACAAATAATTCTTTATTCTTGACAATTATAAGTTCATCAAACTTGTCAACATAATTTTCTGCTTTCTTCCATATTCCCAGCACCAAAACCCGGTGATCTAGTATTTTTTTGAATTGAATACAATAAATAAAGCACTATAAATCATTAGTGAGTTGCTATTAAAAATCAAAATGGTATGCTCTCAAATAGCAATTGCACGGCTTCTACAACCAAGTTAGAAAATTTTTAAAGAGGATGTTAAAGTATATAATTTGCATTTCTAATTTTTCCATTTATAGAGGAAGTAGATCTAAATAGTATTTGATTCTTTTTCTTACTTTTCTCAGCTCTAACACCATTTAAAAATGAATTCTTTTGGCTATAAAATTCAGTCTTTATGTCTCGCAATAAATCATGTAATCTATTATGCGTTTTTTGAACATCAACAATTCCTTTACCTATATCGGAACTGTCAATTTTATCTTTTGCAGAACTGATCTCCTTAAATGCTTCATTTGCATGATTTATATGCAACAAACTTTGTGATTTTTCAACTATCTATATACAACCTTTTTGTTACTTTTTTTAAATTTTCAAGCAACGCAGAGCCCGATCCACTATTAGTTCCATTTGACTTATTATTATTTAAAGATTCTTCTAAACCTTGAACTATTTATTTAGTGTATAAATAATTTTGATTTTTCTCTTTAGAACTTCTTTTACTTTTCACTTTTCTTTTAGAAGCCGTATTCTTTTTATTTAAGATTATGCTGTCTCGAGTATTTTTAGTAGCCCATATTGAATGAAATTCAAAAATAAATTGTAAAATACTACCATTGATATAAAAATTTACTTAATTTTATTATTAATATATTTTAATATTTAATATTTAATATCCTCTTTAATTACAATTTTTTCATACCAAATGATAAGAATATAGATCATAAGCATAATAAATAAAATTTAACTTTATATCCCATAAAGTTTAAAAAAATATTAGTAAAATCTAAAGAACTTTTAGAATTATTTATTTTAATGGACGCTATTCGATTTTTTTATCAACCTTTTTATTTATATTGAAAAGTTATTTTTATTGATAACAATAAATCTATTAGTATATTTGGAATTATATATGCACTATTTTGTTTATCAGATATTATAGGAGCCTGGATATTTAGAAAAATTAAACATTAAAAATATAATATATGCATTGCTTTGGTTATCATATTTTTATTATCAGTTTTAATAATAGTTTCATATATTTACATATATATTACTATAACCATATTTTTAGTAATTTTAATTTCTATTTATTCTAAAATATTAGAATATTTTTTAAAAAAATATAGATTCAAAGGTTTTAGTAACTATACCTTTTATTAATAGTACATTGTCTCGCATATTTTCATTTTCAGCACCAACTATATGTTCAATTTTAACAATTTTATAAGTGCTACAAATACGCCTGTTTTATTAATGTTTATTTTTTGTACATTATCTATTGTTTGACTTATAAATTTAAAAATAATAAAAAGCCAAGAAATAGACATTATTAATCTCTTGGATCCCCCTTAAATAAATAAAAATAAATAACCAAGTGATATTTTTAACAAAAACATCATTAAAGACATAGATTCAAAATTAAGTCGGGGAAAAACTTAAATCTACTAATAGTTAATAGTTAATAGTTAATAGTTAATAGTTAATAGTTAATAGTTAATAGTTAATAGTTAATAGTTAATAGTTAATAGTTACTTTTGATTAAGATTATATATAGCAAAAAAGCCCGATATGGGCAGTTCCGTTTACAACGAACAAATAGTATAGGAAATTAAATCCCAACCTGATTAAATGCTATCATAATATACATTATTAATCAATAGGCTTATTTTTTATTTTTTATTTTTTATTTTTTTCATACTCAATTATAAGCTCAGATAAAACATCTCTCTTTTCTTTATAAATTTTTTCAATAATAAAATACAATCTTTTAGTATCTTGTTTACAGAAATTATATAATTCTTTATCCTTTACTAAAATTCTAATAGGAATGCTTTCATTAGCGCCTTCAGATTCACTATGGTTATCTTCGTTTAAAGAATCTTTGGCCTTTATATCTCTTAATATAGCCTTAAAGCCCACTTCTTTTATTTTATCAATGGACACTTTACCCTCTAGAACTTTTTGATAAATTTTTAAATACCTATAAGCCTGACTTTTTGCAACTTCAAAAGATTTTATAAAATCATTAAAACGAGCAAAACCATCGTACTTATATAATTCTTTTTGTTTAATTTCATATAATATTTTCATTCTTTGAATTTTATTATTAATATCATCTTTTAAATTATACTTAAGCTGTTCTTTTAGATTATTATAATTTGCCAATTCTTTATCTTGATCGTCATTTAAATTTGTTTCTTCATTGCAATCCCCAAAACGATTACTAAATAATGCTTCTTTATCTTTTTCGGCTTTTATTTTCATTTTAAACTCCCTTTTTTATATTCCCCCGGGGGAATATAAAAAAATGTTACAAATCTAAAATATTTTTTAATACATCTTTTGCTTCTTTATAATATTTGCTCTTTATATCTGGTTCCAAACGGTTAATTATAAAAACCTTTATACTATTATAATAATGAATTTTACCTTTTATATAGTTACTATATCGTTTATATAGAGCATCTTCAACCTCTTTAAGTATATTCCTGTTTTTAATAAATTGATTTACAACAATAGAAATATTGTAGCTTTTATCTGTAATTTTTTTCATTAATATCTCCAAACTTTCTATTGACCATGTTTCAGGTTGAACTGGAATAATAATGTGATTTGTAGTATTTAATGCATTTTTTAAAATAAAACTAAAACTAGGGGGAGTATCAAGAAAAATATAATCAAAATCATGGCCTAAAACATTTTTGTCTAAACAAAAACTCAATAAATTTTCCTTATTATCCAAATTTTTATCATTAAATTCATCAAGAAAAGGATGTGATGGAATTATAAAAATATTATCGTTGATTTTACTTATACATTGATCAAAATAAACATTGCCTATTAATAAATTATAAATGTTATTTTTATCAAAATTAAAAACATATTTTCTAAAATATGAAGTTAAAGCATTTTGTGAATCCATATCAATAAGCAATACTTTTTTACCCAAATCCTTTAATACATAAGAAAACAGTATTGATAGTGTGCTCTTGCCTACACCTCCCTTAAGATTTGCTATTGTTATAATATTTGATTTTTTTCTATCCATTTATATATTACTCCTTTATTTTTTAGCTTTTTACTGTAAAATTTATATACGGTATTTTCCATTCTTTTTATGTGTTCTAAATTAAACTTATAATATTTGGTACTTTCTTTGTCTTTTTTTCTTAATAGTGTTCTAAGAGACTGAACGTAACACTTAATAGACCCTTTGCTAAATTTAAATTCTAAATAATAAAGTTTTTTTATTACATAAGATTTATTATTTTGCCTTAAAAAAAAAGGCTTTTCTAATTTGTCCCATCCATATTTTATTCCTAGAAACTTGTTGTCTTCTTTTAGAGGAAAAAGATTAAATAAATAATAATTTTTTTTATTATTAAGTTTTTGGAAAGTTAAACTTAGCTTATTGTCTTTATTGGCAATTCTAAATTTTACTAAATATTTAAAGATTTTTGTATAATATATTTTTTTATTATCTATTTCTTCAATTCTAAAAAAGGCAGTTCTTTCTTTTGTTCCTTTATTTATATTATTGTTATATTCCGCTTCTTTCTTGCTTATTATTTCTTTTTTTCTCGCTTTTAGTTTTTCTAGTAAATCATTCAAACTTTAGCTCCTTTTCTAAAATTTTACTTAGAATGTTGTTGGCTATTTCTTTTACATGTCCGCTAAAATTGGTTTTTTTATTTGTTTTCCATTTAGAATGGTACGAATCTTTGAATTCTCCTGCAAGTAGGTAAAAGTCTGTTTTATAAGGAGCGTATTTTCTCATAAAGTGAATTTTATTTTTATATTCTTTAAGTTTGCTCAAAAAGAAATATGAAATATCTTCTTTTTTATAGTCATATGATAAATAGTTTAAGAAATCTTTGTAATTAAAAAGCGTATTTTTGTAAGTTTTATCTGGATTTTTAGTTTTTTTTGCTATACTTATAATTTCTTTAGTTATTTCTTCAGGTAATTTCAACCTTTTTTCCAAATTATTTTTTGTGAATTCTTTTTTGTTTTTCTTTTTTGTTTTTTTCTTAGTGTAGGATTTTTTAAAGACGGTTTCAATAGAATTCTTATTATATATATTTTTATGATAATTTATATATACAGTAACATTTTTAGTTACATTTTGTGTATCAAGCCCGTCTTTACTCTTTTTTATTTTTCTATAGAGGTCTGCTTTATAAGCTTCAAAATAAGCAGATATTAATTTATATGCAATAGGCGACACCTTATATATACATAATTTTCCCTTAAATTTTCCTAAGTTATTTGAGAATGTTAATATTTTTTTTTCAATTGCTTTTATGTGAATTAAAAATCTTAGGTCTTCTCTTAAGGTTCTTATTACAGTTGGTTTATAGCCTTCTTTGCTTATATTAGAGTTTAAAACTCTAAGGATATCTATTTGATGATGAGGATAAAGCTCTTTTAGTTTTTCAGAATTAAAATGAATTCTATATATTGAAATATCATATTTTTTTTCAAAACTTTTATTTAAGTAATTAATTACTGAAATAATTTTTTTGAGCCTTGAATCTTTTGAAAGTAGTTTGTTGGTATTGGTTTTGTTGTGGTTATGGTTAAGCAAATTTAATGCCATCTTAATCTCCTATTTGTTCGTGTAATAATTATTATTATGTATAAAATATGTAAAAATTTCAACCTCTATTTTTTAATATTTTTTATTATTTATAGATGATATATTAGCTTTAAGTTTTCTTTTATGAATTCTTTTATTGCAATTGTTCTATATTAAGAAAAGTCTGGAAGCTTTTTTATTTCTCTATTTTTTTAATTTATTGAGAAGCAATACTAAAAAATCTAAGAACCTCTATAATATTGTTTATTTTAGTATTATTAACAACAAGTTTTATCTTTTTAAGATCAGATTTAAATAGATTTTGTTCAATTTCCTTAACTTAAAATATAGCTCAGTATACTTTTATTGTTTTGGTTATGTAATTAGGTGATCCAATCTCCTTTCTGTTTCGGGTTGTTTTATTTTGAACGTGTATATTTGAATTTTTATTCATTTTGTTAAAGCTATTAAGTAGATTTTCTAAATTGGTTCTATCAGTATGTTTAGCTTTTTGCATTTTTTAAGGGGGTTTAAAGATTATCTATATATCCCTTAAATAAGGATTTTATTGTCTATTTTATAAAGGTAAAAGATATATAATTATTTTAAAACCATATGTCTTTTAAATATATTTTTGTTTAATAAAAAAGATTATATTTTTAATTAGGTTTTCATAGTTTTTGTATATTAATAGCTATTTGCAATTTATCAAGGTTTTTATAAGTTGTTAATAATTTTTACCAAATCATCCACTTTTATTATATATGAAGTATTAAAACAACTGTCACTATTACTATTACTATCAGCTCGGGCATTATTAGGAGGCTAATAATGGGCATTTCTAAAATTTATATATTATTGAAAGGCTTTTATATTAATGTTAAAATCATTTTATTTCTTAGTTTTTGATATCTTTAGCTTCAAAAACTTTCCCGCATTGAGTTGCATTTTTAATGCTATAAACATTTTCTCTTTAACTTTTTAAAAATTTTTTAGTTTTTTGTCGCTTTCTTTATGCAACTTACTAAGAATAACTTTCCCACTACTTTATTTTGTTATTTTAATGATAACTTTAATAAACAAAAGATAGCACAATAAAACAATTTTTATTGTGCTATTAACAACTTTGGCGACTATCTTTAAAGGTTTGAATTTTAATTAACTTGAATATCAACAAGCAATAAAAGGGAAAAGAGTGAGTAGCTAAAAGTATTAACTATAGAAGAAATAAGGCTGTCACTTGGTTTATTGAATAAAAGGCATAGAGCTATTTATTAAAATAGGCTTTTAATTGAATTTGCTTTTAATACTAGCATAAAAATATTTAGATCTGTTAACTGGATTGATATATGGTGTAGTGCTGGTAGAAGTCATATTAAAAAGGTAAAGTCAATAAAGATAGAATAGTTTTTTATTTTAAAGGCCCATTAAAAGAGGCAATCGAAATACGCTTTAAATTTAGTTTAAAAAAATAATAGCTATATTTTCAAATTATAAATAGTAATCTATTTTATAGCGCTCGACTAGCTGGCAGGATGACTAAAAAATTAATATTTTTTAAAAAAGAGTGTACTCTCATTTATTTTGCCATATCCTCTTTAACAGATATTTATCAAGAAACCAAAAATACTTGCCTTATAGTCTTGCGCAGGAAATTTCAGGACATTTAGATATTTTAACCATCATGATTTATCCTTATATATTACCCAATATTAAAAAGAAGTTCTCATTAAAAAGAATAGGATTTTGTATTAATAAGAGTATTAAAAATTAGTTTACTAGAGGATAAAAACACTGTAAATGAAATACTTCATACTAAGCTTATATTCTGTACAAGAATGTAATATTGTGTATCATAAAAATAAAAAATATAATCCTAAAAAGGAGCGATGGAAATATTTATTTCTTTGTTTTATGAGGTCAAAAATATATAAAAAAGACTTTTTACTGAATTAGAGCGATTAAATTTATTTGATTTTTCAGCAATCCAAAAAAAATTGAAAATTGGTTTAAGATTTTAATAGAGATTTTAGTAATTTAAAATAAACAAATATACTAAAAAGAAATATAAGAAAAGTAGATAGCAATGGATGTTTGGCAAGGGCAAAAATTTATTTGCATATTTCATTTAAATATGTTTTATTAAAACCAATTTTAGTTTTAATAAAACCAAGAAAATTATCACCTATGTTTTTGTTTATTTTAAAAAAGAAACAAAAAGCTTGTCTGTATATTTTTTAATGTAAAAGATTTAGTTTCTTTAATATTTAAAGAATTTCTAGAGAACTTTTTAAGATATTCAAAATCTTTAGATCTTAATTTTTCTAAATTAATAATTTAAAAAGGCTCTTTGTTTCGCATATTAGTTTTGTCTAAATCAGTATAGAATCTATATTTTATACCATTTGTTAATATGCCGAATTTAATTTTATATTTAGAATGAAGATTGTAAAAATAATTTAATAATTAATTAAAATGCTTTTCAAGATTTGCCTTGCAATATATTGGCGTCTAATAAAATAGTGTGTTTTTTATCTTTAGAATAAAGAACATATTCAACTTTTTTCATTTTTAATAATTCCAATTACAACTTCAGTCTGGATAAATAAAGGATCGGTGTGACAATAGTGCCTTGCATCTAAAAATGGATTAATAAAAATTGTTTTGTTTAGTCTTAATTTTTAACAATGAGTTTGTATTTTCTCACTCACATCTTTTATTTTTTATAAAATTCATATTTAAAGCTTTATTTTTGCTTGACATGCATAAATTTTATTATTAATAAATTTGAATAAATAATTGATTTTTTAGTTTCTTCTTTATAAGAAAAATTAATATTTATTAATCAGTAACTTTTATTGAATTTTAAAAATTAAAAACATTTGCTTATAAATATTCTCTTTAAAGTTTAAATAAAGTTTAAATGTTGAATTATTTAAATATGATAGACCGTTTGTTTTTTAAAAGTATGGTTGTTTTTGTATTGGGTTAAGATCAAATTTCAAAAATGAGTGTACAGTATTGAATTTATTTTTTTTATTATTTTTTCAAAAAAATTAGAATTTATTAAGTACTGAACTAAAGTTTGAATGGGGTAATTATGAGAGAAATTAGTTGTTGTTTTTTATTATTAACTTTTAGTGTTGTTTGTGTATATTCATTTGATGTTTCAAGTAGAAAATTTTATGGCATATTGGAAGGTTATTATTCGGGCAAAATTGAGGAATTGTCAAAAAAAAATGATGAAGATGTCTATATATATAGGTTTGGTAAATTTAAAGAAACATTGAGCGAAATGAGCTCCGGCATCAAGTCATATTTTTTTAATCTTGTTGATTACCAAATTGCCAGACTTCTTCAGAATAAAGAAGGAAGAAGGAATTCTTCTAAAAGTTATTCTGTTTTAAAATCCACTCAAAAATCTCTTTTAGAGCTCATTGCATCAACAGATTTTAAAGGTTTGGAAAAAACCATTCAAAGCGATATTTGCAGGATCTTGGGAGATGTTAATTTAATGCTTTTGAGGTATGCGGGAGGTGCAGCTTTAAGCAAGCTTGCAAATGAGGCTAGAAAATATTTTGAAAAGTCCTTAAAAATTAATAGTAAAAACTCATTTGCCAACACTTCTCTTGCAAGTTGGTATTTATATGCTCCAAGGATTGCGGGGGGAGATCCAAATAAAACTTTGTCATTTGCTCAATTAGGATTTAAATATGGTCAAACAGATGTGGAAAAATATTTTGCAAATATATGGATAAGTCAAGCTCATTTCCTTCTTAAAAATGAAAAAGAAAGCCTTAAATATATACTCAAAGCTGGTGAAATATTTCCCAACGGAGCTTTTCACAAGATAGTTCTAGAACAAAACAAGGCTGGAAATTTGTTTATGGATTTTCCTATAAAAAATTAGTTGAATAAGAAGTTAATATAACTCATTTAAGATTTATGAGTTATGAGATAATTTTTATATGTTAAGGGCATTGTTAATTTTTTTAGTAAATATTAGCCTATTTTCTTTTGAAAAAGAGGTCAAAGTATATATAGATAAAATAGAAAGCGTTCATACTAAATATTGTTCTGGTAATTTTGAGTTTGATTTTTTTTCACCCGATAAAATTTTTACAAATGAGCTTCAAAACATAGAAAATGTTATTTTAATGAAATATAGAAGGGAAAGTATTCAATATAATTACTTAAATTTACTTATGTCTTTGGTTTTGTGTGACGTTTCTTACTTAATTAATGATCCACATAAATACAATGATTTGATTCAAAAACTAATTCGCAATTATAATTGTGCTTTGAAAATTTCTTTAGAAGATGATAATGTTCCAGCGGATTATTTTAGGGCATTGGGAGAGCTTGCTATAAATTTAATACCGCACAATAGGAAAGGATTGTATTCTTATTTTGTTAATGCCAAGAGGCATTTAGAAACAGCTTTAAAAATAGATGGTGATAACGTTAAAGCTTTTATTCCCCTGTCTATTTTATATACAGTTAGAGTGTCAAATAGAGATTTTTATAAGATTCTATTTGCAAAAAGCTATATTGATAGAGCAGAAGACAGCAATCTTAATGATAGGCAAAAATATTTGAAAGAATTAGTGAAAAGTTCTTTTTTAATTCGCACTAATAGAAGATTGGAAGCAATTGAATGTTTAAAAAAAGCCACAGCCATATTCCCTAATGGGAATATGGCTGTGTTGGCAATTGAAAAATTAAAAGAGGGCAATTCTTTCTACTACTAGAAAATTATTTAGAATTTAATTTCAATGAAGATTGAAGGTATTCATGAAAAAGTTTTTATTTTTAATATTGCCCTGTTTTGGGGTGTTTGCAAATGAGTTAAATGATGAGCTAGGTGATTTTGTAATACGCGGAGTGGATTTTGAATTTCGTCTTGATTATCTTAGTGTTCCAAATAATTTTGAAAATAATTTTGATTTTATTTTAAACATTAAGGAAAATGATTCAAAAATCTCACCTTTTTTTAGATTAGGAACCGATTATTCTAAAATGTTTTTATTTGGCACTGGGCTTGCTTATGATTTTAGGAAATTTTTTTCTAAGGTATTTTATGAAATTAGGGTTCCGTTTATTTTTGATTCTAAAAATATTGAACATATTGGTAATTTTGAGGTTGGTTATAATTTTGATTATTTAAGACTTGAAAATAGATTTAGATCGGGATTGATGAATCATTTAATCAAGGAAACAGAAGCTAATGTTGGTGGATCATATCATAATGCTTTAACCGTGGAAAACACGGTTGCCATTTTACTTCCAATTTATTACTCAGAATTTCAGCGAGCAGATATTAGAACGTCTTTCTTATATAAGTATTTATCAGATAATAATGAACAGTTTTATAGAGTACATTGGAATTTAAAATATCTTGTTTCTATTCCTTTTGGAGAATTGGGATTTAAGGCCGATCTTGGAGTGGCAGGCGATTTTAAAAAGTCTTCGTCTTCTATTTTTGAAACCGGATTTGATTATAATGCTTTAAATTTTTATGCTTTGACTATTCCCAAAATGGGTCAAGACAGTCTTTATTTTAATGTTGTTTCTAATTTTGGATTAGAGTATAGATTATTTTTCCTTGAATCATTAAAAAATCTTGCTTCTGATTTATTTTTAGTATTGTCCGCAGATATTGGATATGGGATAAAAGAGGATTTGCTTTTAGATAAAGGAAAGTTTCTTTATATTTTGGGTTTTGGAATGGGTTATAAATTATTTAAGGAAGTTCCTTTTGTTTTCAAGGTTGGCATTAATCAGGATAAAAAATTATCATTTGGATTTTTATTAAGTTCAATAATTTTTGAGTGATATTTTTTTGGTAAAGCTTTTTAAATTTTATGGTTGAATTTGAAATATAGGAGGTTTTGTGGGGAATGTTAATTTAGATTTAAAATTGGTTAATAAAAAATACAAAATTGGACAAGAAATTATTCATGCAAATAAGGATATTTCACTTAATTTAAAATCAAGGGACATGGTTTGGATTTCAGGGCCTACGGGGAGCGGCAAGACAACTTTAATGAATTTGCTTTCTGGAATAGATTCTCTTGATACAGGGGAGATCCGCTTCAACTCAACTCTTTTAAGTTCAATGAATGAAAAGGATAGAACTTTGTTTAGAAGGTATAACGTAGGGTTAATCTTTCAGCATTTTGAGCTTATCCCAAGTCTTACAGGTTTTGACAATATTTCATTACCTCTAAGATTCTCAAGAGAAAGTGCTAAGCGATTAAAGTCTAAAGCGGAAGAATTGATAGAATTTTTCAAACTTTCAAAGTTTGTGAATAAAAAACCTAGATATATGTCTGGAGGACAAAGGCAAAGGATAGGAATAGCAAGAGCCTTTGTTTATGATCCCAAATTAATAATTGGAGATGAAATAACTAGTCATTTGGACAAAGAAACAGCTATTTTTGTTTATACTTCAATACAAAAGTATCTTAAAGAGAAGAATGCAATTGGGATTTTTGTTTCTCATGATTATAATTTAAAAAATTTGGCTAATAAACTTTATAGAATAGAAGATGGAGTGCTGTCTTTAGTGGGGGGTGAGTGTGTTTAAATTGGCTTTTTACAATATCTTTAGAGATTTAAGGCGTACAATCATATTATCTTTACTTCTAGCAAGTTCTGTGGTATTTTTATTGGTTTTTGTTGGATATATGAACTTTAGTAGAGAGGGGATGGAAAAGAGCTTTGTTAGTTCAAGTGGCCATATTCAAATTGCGAAAGAAAATTATTTTAATCCTAAATTTAGCAACCTTAAGAATGGGCTTTTACTTGAAGAAAAGGATATTAATTTGATACGGAATGAAATAGATAGTTATGATGAATTACAATCTACCAATTTAATAGTTAATTTTGATGGACTTCTAGGCAATTCTTCGACAAGTAACCCAGTTTTTGCATTTGCCTATGAAGATCCAGATATAATTACAAGCAGCCTATCTTTATTAGAGGGTGAGCCCATTTTCCACGATTCTAATGCAGGTGAGTTTTTGCTTGGTAGTAATTTGGCCTCTTCGTTTGGTATAGAAAAAATAACAGAAACCAATTCTGATCTTACATTAATGACAAATTTGCTCGGGAGAGGTTTGAATTTCCAAAATATTAAAGTTGCTGGAATTATAAAATTTCCATTTTCAACAGCAGATAATATTTTTGCAATTACTACTATTAAGACTTTAAAAGACTTGTTTGCATTTGAGGGTGGAGCACATGTGATCCAAGTATTTTTAAAGGATAGTTCTACCTTAGAGACTTTTAAAAAGAAATTAGATAATTTTAAAAAAAATAAGGGGATTTCATTTGATTATAATGACTGGTTTGAGATTAATCCTTACTTTAAATCTGTTTTAGGGATGACTAGAACAACATTTATGTTTATATTGGTCTTAATATCTCTTCTTATATTTATTGCATTTTTCCAGATAATGACCGCATTAAGCATTGAGCGCACTAGAGAGCTTGGTACATTAAGAGCAATTGGTTTAACCAAATTGGAACTTTTTTACTCTCTATTTTTAGAAATTGTTATTATTTCTGTTGTCAATATTGTTGTAGGAGTAATATTGGCTTATTTTGCTAAACTTTTTATTCAGTTTCAAAAAATTAGCTTTACTCCTCCAGGCTATTCAGAAACATACTACATCAACATATTTTATTATGCTAGTGATATAATATATGTTTCAATTTTCATGTTAATTCTTGCTATTTTTTCTTCTATTTTGCCATTTAGCAAAGCAAGTAAGAAATCGGTAGTAGAGGTAATGAATGATGCTTAAGATTTTTGTAATTGTTTTCAATTTTTGTGTTTTAAATTTGTTAAATGCTGGAGATGGGAAAAGTTTAATAAAAGAATTTGAAAATCTATATTATCCCCAATTAAAAAATGGAATTTATGCTTTCAAAATGAATTTTAAAATTAACGTAAAAAATAATTTAGAAGAAAGCGTAGGGCTAAGAATTATTAATGTTGATAATAAGGATGTGCGTTTAATTTATATGTCAGGATCAAAAACGGATTTTGCCTTTTTATCTATTAGGAATAAAGGGCATTTTATGCTAGGAAGACAAGCCAAGATTCCAATTAAGGTAAGCTCATCCTATAAAGTTAAGGGCGCATCTGAGCTTAAAGATATTTTGGGTTTAAGTTTCAATACAGATTTCGTTTTATTAAAATCCGAAGACAATAGGGTTGAATTTCAATCAAAAGAAAAATCAATATATCCATTTGTAGATTTATTAAAAATTAATAAAAATGATTTTAAAACTTTACACAAAGACAAGAAATTAAAAATTCTAAAAGAAGTAATTTATAGAAAGGGAAATATTAAAGGAATTGATGCTTTTGTTTATTTTGAAATTGAAGATAAAGCTTTTAACGATTCTAGTACCAAAATTTATGTGGAAAATATTATTAGTACTAATCTGAATAACTCTATTTTTAGCTTAAAAGGATTTAATAGAATATTTGATTTATATTCAAGGTATATAAATTAAGAGCGTAGAGGGATAGTTAATATTGGTATTTTTTAAAAAATTTTGTTTAATTCTTTTTTTGGCTTTACCTGGTTTTTTGTTTGCGGAATCCTCTTTGTTTTTAAAGGAGCATTTAGGATTCAAAACAAAATTCTCTTTATTGTTGCCCGATGAAGATAAAAAAGATTTTTTTGGTACAGGAGCTTTACAATTTGACAATGAAGCTTATTTAGGATTTTTATTAAACTATAAGATATTAGAATTTGGCATTGCACCTTCTTTTATTGTGCAAAATAATGATCAATATTTTAGTTTTAATAAATTATTCTTCAATTTAAGCTTTAATGATTTTATTTTTAAATTAGGTAGGCAAAATTATTATTTAGGAAATGGATTAATTGAAAATATTGTTTTAAAAAGGACCACAATAGAACCAGAATGGTTTTTTGAGTTTTATTATTTTATTTCTAATTATTCTGTCTCTTTGGGTTCTATGTTAGACAAAGAAAGCTTAGATAAATTTTCATCTCCCAAATATTTATCCCCTTGGCTTTATTTTCAAGCATCTTTTAATGAAGTTGATTTACTTGCAATGGTTGAATTCCCATTTAGCATTGAAAATAAAACTTTTGATATTACTGTTATTTTTGATTTTTTATTTGAAATTTATAGTGGAATATTTTTTTACTCTACGTTAAGACAAGACCTACTTTGGTCTAAAAATTATAAATTTGATGATGATGACAATAGATTTTTGCTTGGTCTTAGATATTATATTAGCTTTGAAAATGACGTTTTTAATGATTTGTCAATAGTATTTGAGAGTTATTCGAAGAATAATAATTATTTTTTGGGAGCTGGGATCAAACTAGCATGGATTTATGAGCTACTCCAAACGACGGTTTCTTTAAGAACCAATCTAAATACTCATTCCTTGCAATTCTATTTTGAAAATAATTTTTTAATTCTTAAAGAATGTTCTTTAAAGGTGTCAAATATATTGGAATTTAATAAAAAGATAAATCTTAAGGATACTCCTTTTTACAATATGTTTAGTATTGAACTAAAAATTGAATTATAAGATTTCTAGTTGGTATATTATATTTTTTCATGTTATATTCAAGATGAGTGTATTATGAAGCTGGGCGCAGATAAAATTATAAGGCAAAAAGATAGATATTGTTTAAAAACTTAAAAACATAAAGCTAACAAAGAGTATAAATATAACAAATAATTTGGCAGTTCATTTAACTTTACATTGATAGATAAAATAGATAATCTCAGAAAGATTAAATGCCGGATAGGTAGTAATCCTAATAAAATGATGTAAATTACTCTTGTAAAGAGAGGTTTAAATATGATGAAAATATATTTATATTTGTTTAGTGGCTTTTTAGCAATGTCTTGTAAATTATGATATTCAAATTTAAATGACACTATGGAAAAAGGTGGTGGCCACTCGAATCCTAAGGTTGTGGGTGTAAAAGGTATGTTTGAATCTGCATTGGAAATTAAGGCCTTAAGTAAGGAGGATAATCCTAAAGATATGGTTGAAAAGGCTAGTATTTCTGCCAAGGAATCTAAAGATAAGGTTTTAAGTAGTAAAAAGGGGAATGCTAGTATAGCATTGGGAGAGGTTCCCTCACTTGTAAGAGATATTAGAGAATCAGCCAAAAAGATTGATGAATCTTTAAAGCTATTGATAGCTTCAGGATATGATGCCTCATATCCTCTTTCAGACAATATGAAGATCGGGATAGGTAGAATATGCTTGTTAGATAAGATATTAGAAGCTGTGATGCCAAAAATAAATGATAGCGATAATGATAATTTTGATGATAATAGCTGCGAGAAAATAAAGAAAGTGGTAGATGAATTTAATAAAAATGAAAAGGATGAGTATAGTTGTTCTATAATGAGCTTGAATTCTTATCCTAAGACAAAAGGAAAAGATTTGGTTAAAAAATGTATAAATGAGTTAATGAAAGATGTAGAGAAATACCTTGGCGACGTTAAAGGTAATGGCAATGGTGTTTGTGGTGAGTTGTTGCAGGGTGCTAAGAGTGCATCGGGACAGTTTGGCGAGTCATTGAAATTGCTAAGCGAAGCTGCCAGTTCTATAGCGGAAGCTTGTAAACGGCTTGCTTATGATATATTATGAAAATAATCATTTCTATTTATATATTAATTAGTGTTGTATTTATATAGGTGATAAGTTAAAGTACATCTACTGTACTTTAACTATTGTTATAATTTTCCTTTAAGCTAAAATAATGCATCACCACTGATCTAAATAGTAGAAATTAAATCATAAATGGATATGTGCTAATTTTTTTCTTGATTGCACTAATTATGAGATCTGACTTGTTCTTATTAAAATATTCATAATTCATTTATAGTAAAAGCTTTATTGTAAATAAATTTAAATAAAAAAAGGTAAAAAAATCAACATTAAGCCTCAAACCATAAATCGCTTTAAAACAAACAAAGCAGAAATAGAATAATCCAAACCTTTAAGTAGTATCAAAATTGTCGACTCTCTTCTTACAATAATATTTATATCCGCTTTTAAGCTATTACTATTAAGCATATTTAGGTAAATAACTTTGCAGGAAGAAATCTTTTATGTTTTGTAAACCTTCCTTAAAATTAATGGATTTTTCATTAGTTTTAACACTTCTTAATTATTTGTTCAACCAAAATATATTTGCCAACTTCTTTATCTTAGTATGATTCAGTAAGTCCAATAGATAGTGTTATTATGTGTAAATGTTATTTTAAATAATTTTAGTCTGGTAATATTAAAAGAGCAGCTCTTTAATAAAAAATCAAATGTAAATGTTTACTCTGAAAGCTCCGGATGCTAGATAATGGGATTAAGAAAAATCCGATAGTTATTATCCATCTTATCACATGGAGTTTGTTGTAATTGATAATTCATTTTTAAATTAAATGAATTATCAAATGTTATTTTTAATGGAATAGGGGCTAAAATATATACGATCAACCCCATATGTTGTCCCAGGAGGATTTGGATCCTTAATCGTGGCTTATTTTTAAATATATAATAATGATATTAATGCTAAGAAAAAAAATGGTTTAATATCTTGTACGTGTAGCAAATGTTTCCAAAATTATCATTAATGCTGCTTTATTGATAAGGGTTTTAAAGATATGCCCTATTTTTTTAAAAAAGCCATATTGAGCAAATTTATCAAATAATAATAGAAATAAATGATTACATGAATGTCTTGTGTGACAAATATTTTTATAGACTTATATGTCTATTTATATCCTATAAAAAATAAAACATAATAAAACATAACCAAAATAAATTATGTATACAAAAAGCTCAATAGAAAATGCTTAAGAATATTCTCTGTATTTTCCCAGTTATTACATTTATTATTTATTTATCTTTATTTTTAGGCTTAACTGCAGTATAAGTAGCTCTTAGCTTCTCAATGGCAGCAATCATTTTGTCTACCTCCGCACCTTTTTCCTTATTAGCAAACATTTTGGCTCTTTCAAATCTATTCTCATTATCAAAAGCTATGCCTGCAATAGCACCCACAACAACATCAACAGCATGGTCTCCTTTATTGCCATTAGCATACTTTTCAGTAGCATCCTTAAATTCATTAACAGCTGTAATAAATTCGGCAGAAGATAATCTAGATACTATAACAGCAAAAGCATTGGCATAAGCCACACTAGCTGTTTCTATGGTCTTTTCGGAAATAGAAAGAATATTGTTAACTTTTTTTAAGTTATCTACATTTTCTTTTCTTTCCTCATTATTATTGCCTTCATCTATTGTAAAGCTTGTTATTTTTTTTATTTTATCTTCAGCTTCTTTAGCTATTGTTATAGCCCTCTTGTATTCCTCAATTGCATTGTCTAGAGCTTTGGGGCAATAATCTTGTGTAGTCTCCTTTAGCATTTGGTTAAGTTTAGTATACTCTTCATCTAGTTTATTTTTTTCTAGGTCGTTAAGGGCTTGACTACGCCTTGCAGAAGGGCCCTCGCTAAAACATCCAATACTATTATAATTGGCACAACCAGAATAAGTTGCAATGGTATTATAAGAGCGTGTATATTTGTTATAAATAGAATTGAGTATCCCTTGATATGTTATAGTTTTTACAAAAAAAGCCTTAAGCTTATCCATATCTTCTTCGGTTAATTTGCCAGTAGTATTTTCTTGGTTGTATTTACTAATACTAGAATCAGGGTCATCATTAAGCATAAGTTCACTATTAGCATGTTCTGTAACTTGATCCAAAGCAACTTTACTAGCAGTAGTATCACCTTTTTTGTTTCCGTCTTGTTCTAAAATGACTGAACCTATATTGTCAATCTCTCTAGTATCACCATTTAGAGATGTATTTTTTTTATTTGTATCATCACTTCCATAGAATTTGCATGATACAAACATTGTTGTTACTAATATTAAAATAAACGTATTGCCTTTTATCATTCTTTTTTTATTCTCCCCTTAATTTATTTATTAAGTTTAAATAAATTTAAGCGATAATATATATTAAATATATTATATTGCTTTATTCTGTATAATGAAAGTAGAATATTGGTTTTTGATAGGTGTTTTATTGAGTCGCAAATGCACGGTTGTTTGTTTCTATTTTTTACCTAATATATAGGGAAGATAAGCTGATAATAATACATATATCATATATGATTTAAAAAGATAACTACGATGATTGGGGGGGGTAAGAAAGTACTTTTGATAAGTTGATTCTAGTGATTTATTAAGTAAGACAGACATAAAGTGATTAAATTGATTAGTTTGGATATGGGGCTTTTTAAAGAGTTTTGTAGCTCATATCTTCTTTTTCGATAGTATTTTAGTTAAATTCATATGGCAATAATGGGCTTCTTGGGAGGCATTAGTATTAATTTTAAATAGGATGTGAAAGTATGTGAGAGGAGAGAAGAATTTTATAAGATTAATGTTTTGTTTAAAGACTCTTCTATCATAGATAAAGAAAATTATATTGAATATTACAGAACATAGTTTTTGGTGTAAAACCCTAATTTTATTTTATTCTAAAGCGCAACTTTTTTATAAACATCACACAGCTTGTCGATAGCTCTTATCATCTTGTCTACCTCGTCTCCTCTATAATTACGAGCAAACATTTTTGCTCTTGCAAACTCATCTTTAAATTTGACATAAGGCATACTAGAAATAGTGCCTACAATAACATTGACAGCATTGTCTCCTTTATTTCCATTAGCATATTGTTTAGCAGCATCATTAAACTCTTTAACAGCTTGCTTAAATTCGCTACAAGATAAGCTAGATGTTGCAATAGCAAAAGCATCAGCATAAGATCGGCTGGCTTTCTCAATAGTTTTTTTAATAATAAGAAGAACATCTCTAACTATTTTTAAATTATCTATATTTCTTTTCTTTTCGTCATCGGCAGCACTTTGAGCTGTTGCATAGTCTTTTACTGTCTCTATTTTACTTTCAGCTTCAATAGCCTGCTTTATGGCTTCCTTATACTGTGCAATAGAATCATCTAAATTTTTTTTGTAATAACTAGGCACAGCACTCTTTAACATTGTGCTAAGCTGAGTGTACTTTTCGTCTAGTTTTAACTTCTCTAGATCAGCAAGAGCTTGTTTACGTTTTTCAGAAGGTCCTACACTAAAACACTCAATGCGATACGTATCACAGCTGCCATAGGTATCAATGGTATTATAATAGCCTGTATATTTGTTATAAATGGAATCTAGGCTAGATTGATATGTTTTAGTTGTGCTAAAAAAAGCATTAAGCTTTTTTTTATCTTCTTCATTTAATTTATCTTTATTTTCTTGCTTATCTCTATCTCTATTAGTAGTATCACTAACAATAAGGGCATCAGCAAGCATGTAAGGGCTACTAGTATGCTTTTTGGCGTCACCTGTAACATCACTTGTATTTTTTTCTTGTTTGTCTGAAGAAGCAGCTGTTCCCGACTTACTAATCTTGCTAGCAGTATCAGAAAAAGAAGTTTCTTCTTTTTCTTTACTTGCGCTTTTATTTCCAAAAAACTTGCAAGACACAAATAATATTGTGACTAGAAGTGAAATACATATATTGCTTTTCCTTTTCATTAATACCTCCTTATTTTTTTAGTTATTCATTATCCAAGTATTATTTTATTATAAAGCAAGCATAGAGGCAAAGTGTTTTAAAGAGAGAAAAGAGTTGGCCAAAAACTTAAGGTATTTAAGATATAACTTTTTTATAAACAGCACATAACTTATCAATAGTAGCAGTCATCTTGTTTAATTTGCCCCCTTCATTATTAGCAAAAGTCTTTACTCTTTGAAACCTCCTATTCAAATTCATTATAGGCCATACTAGAAATAGCACCTAATAACATCAAAATCATTATTTTTCCTTTTCCATTAGCATACTCCTTAGCAGCAAACACTAAAATCTTCAGCAGTTTGCCTAAATTCACTACAAGATAGACTGGCAGCAGTAGCAATAAAATCAGCGCAAGCTAGGCAAAGCTGTTTCAGTGGTTTTTTAACAACAGAAAGAACACCTCTAACTATTCTTAAATGAGTTAAGCTTTCATTCTTTTTCTCTTACTTATTGTTTTCTGTCTTTATTTTAATTTGACTCTTAGCCCCAAATAGTCTTACTTATGGCTTCCTTATACTTTACAATTGCATTCTCTAAAGTATTGTTGGTTGTCCTTATAACCAGGCACATCATCCTTTAGCATCTTGCTAAAATTTACTAGCAATGCCAAGTTTGTATTCTTAGTTATTATTGAGGCTGATAAAGTTATTTATTTTACGATACCGTATTATTGGTGTTCGTAAATTTACGGATCAAGTTATGATGAATAAAAAAACATTTGGTATTTGTGCGGATTCTATACTTATGATTTTTTGTAAGCATTATACAAGAATTAAAAATTAAAAGATTTCTAAATTGATTTTGCTGAGAAATATGAATAAAAGCTTAAAATAAGCTTGGATAATCTTATTTTAGAGATAAACTTACTATAGTTAAATAAGACAGTAAAGCAATCTTTGTTCGATTTGCCCAAAGATTACTCTTTATTCTCCACTTAAAAAATTTTTATTTTCTCATTAGCACCTAAAGTGTGCTTGGATGATACCTCCTATTTTTTATGCCTAAATTTTATATAATAAATTAATAACAATACATTACTATTACATAACTTAACCAAGAAATTAATACGGTTTTCTTTCTAACAAACTCTTTCCTATTTTACTTTTGGGATAGAATTGTAGATGTTCCTATTTGAATAAGAAATCTCACTATCAGTTTTCATACTGCATTTTACTTTTTTAATTTTTTGATTATGTTGTACAATTGTGAACAAAATTCTTGCAAAGAATAAAATTGCCTTGGTGAAATTATTTCTGAAATTACTGAAAAAGTGATCATTCCTAAAACAACAATTCCTGAAATTTTCAAAGAAATAGTTACTCCTGAAATTATTTAAAAATCAGAAATACCAACTCCACAAATAACAGATTTTAATATCAAAGTACAGCCATTCGAGTAATATTTAACATAGTTGCCGATATAATCCTAAAAATTATAAAATATTTATGCGAAAAGCTTCTCTAAACTTTAATTTTGGATATTTTCTGGATTAGTATTGATATCGGGTTTTGGATCGACCTTTCCAATAGGTAAAAATGATATGAAAATTGAATTCAGTATTGCTGTAATAAAGTTAAGCTTAATAATATTTAATTTAGGTTTTTCAAAATGTGCTCTCCTTATATATTTGAATTACTAAACATTAGTTTTAATTCAAAATAACAATATTAAATTTATTTTTATTTGATATTGAAAATTTAATTTCTATTGCATGTTTTTAGTGATAATCTAGATTGTATGAACACAAAAAAGAGAAGTTAATTCTTCTCTTTTTAAAATATAAAGTGCAGCATATTATTTTTTTATTTAGATTAATCAGCTTGGTTTAGTAGATAAAGAGGATGGGAATATTTATCCTTTATGTGTTTTGCTAGCGCTTTATTATCTATTTTAATGTTATCAACATTTTTATTGTAAGCGTCAATGGTTGCGTTTAAACTTTTAGCAAAGTTTTGTTTTTTCTTTAAATCAAGTTTTACACCTTGTAGCAACTTTTCGGCTTCTTTTTCACTTAGAGTTTGTAATGTATCTTGTATTTTTTTTAAATACGTGTCTTCTAGATGAAGTTGAATATCCCTTGATGTTTCTAAAAATTGACCAGCTATTCTTCGGTTATTATCTTCTGTATCAAGTTTTTCAAGAATTTCTTTTAATACCAATATTTTTTTTGTATCGTAATTTAGGGATGGGTAAATTATTCTTTTTAATTTCATTTTAGCMTGAAACATAAAAACATCATCTTGTTTAAGTTTAAAAGTCTCTAGAAAATCATATTTAGCATTATCAATTTTAGACATTTTAGTTATTCCYGTATCTTCTTTCTTTTTTTGAGCTTCCAGGTCTTTACCAATGTTTTTTAATTTTGAGATTGTGGTTTCTTCTTGAGAATTTTGATTTGAAGATTTTGAATTTTGAGATTCATTTTCAAGATTTTGGTTATTTTCTGATGGATTTTTTGTTGAATTTCCTGTTAAATTTTCTGAATTGGTGTGATTGCTTGTGTTTTTTAGATTTCTAGAATTGTTGCTTCGTTTTGTTTTTTTTAGACTTTTAGAAGTGGTAGGATTTTTTGGTTCGTTTGGATTAACATTGCCAAAAGGTGCACATGATATGCAAATTGAAGTTAATATTGCTGTAATAACGTTAAGTTTAATAATATTTAATTTAAGGTTTTTCAAAATGTTCTCCTTATAAATTTGAATTAATAAATATTAATTTTAGTTAAAAATAATAATATTACAATTTAATATTGTTGTCAAATGATATTAAACTTATTTAATATTAAGAATTTAATTTCCATTGATGTTTTTAGCGTAAATTTAGATTGCATGAAATTTAAGAATATAAGTTATAATTCTTCTCTTTTTAAAAAATCAAGTACAACAATTTGTATAGATTTAATAGATTTAATCCGGAGAATAAAATCAAAGTATTCTTTCATAAAATGGTCTTCGAAATGTTTTATATTTGTTTTAATATCTCCAAAATTTTGATTGTAAGATTCAATATTATTTGCAGTTAAAGTTTTCGCACAACGCAAAGTTTTGTTTTTTCTTTAAATTCTTTTTTATGTGTTGTAGTAATTATTGGGAATCTTATTGACTTGGCATTTGTAATTCCTCTTTATTGTTGCCCGATGAAGATAAAAAAGATTTTTTTGGTACAGGAGCTTTACAATTTGCCAATGAAGCTTATTTAGGATTTTTATTAAACTATAAAATATTAGAATTTGGCATTGCACCTTCTTTTATTGTGCAAAATAATGATCAATATTTTAGTTTTAATAAATTATTCTTCAATTTAAGCTTTAATGATTTTATTTTTAAATTAGTTAGGCAAAATTATTATTTAGGAAATGGATTAATTGAAAATATTGTTTTAAAAAGGACCACAATAGAACCAGAATGGTTTTTTGAGTTTTATTATTTTATTTCTAATTATTCTGTCTCTTTGGGTTCTATGTTAGACAAAGAAAGCTTAGATAAATTTTTATCTCCCAAATATTTATCCCCTTGGCTTTATTTTCAAGCATCTTTTAATGAAGTTGATTTACTTGCAATGGTTGAATTCCCATTTAGCATTGAAAATAAAACTTTTGATATTGCTGTTATTTTTGATTTTTTATTTGAAATTTATAGTGGAATATTTTTTTACTCTACGTTAAGACAAGACCTACTTTGGTCTAAAAATTATAAATTTGATGATGATGACAATAGATTTTTGCTTGGTCTTAGATATTATATTAGCTTTGAAAATGACGTTTTTAATGATTTGTCAATAGTATTTGAGAGTTATTCGAAGAATAATAATTATTTTTTGGGAGCTGGGATCAAACTAGCATGGATTTATGAGCTACTCCAAACGACGGTTTCTTTAAGAACCAATCTAAATACTCATTCCTTGCAATTCTATTTTGAAAATAATTTTTTAATTCTTAAAGAATGTTCTTTAAAGGTGTCAAATATATTGGAATTTAATAAAAAGATAAATCTTAAGGATACTCCTTTTTACAATATGTTTAGTATTGAACTAAAAATTGAATTATAAGATTTCTAGTTGGCATATTATATTTTTTCATGTTATATTCAAGATGAGTGTATTATGAAGCTGGGCGCAGATAAAATTATAGGGCAAAAAGATAGATATTGTTTAAAAACTTAAAAACATAAAGCTAACAAAGAGTATAAATATAACAAATAATTTGGCAGTTCATTTAACTTTACATTGATAGATAAAATAGATAATCTCAGAAAGATTAAATGCCGGATAGGTAGTAATCCTAATAAAGTGATGTAAATTACTCTTGTAAAGAGAGGTTTAAATATGATGAAAATATATTTATATTTGTTTAGTGGCTTTTTAGCAATGTCTTGTAAATTATGATATTCAAATTTAAATGACACTATGGAAAAAGGTGGTGGCCACTCGAATCCTAAGGTTGTGGGTGTAAAAGGTATGTTTGAATCTGCATTGGAAATTAAGGCCTTAAGTAAGGAGGATAATCCTAAAGATATGGTTGAAAAGGCTAGTATTTCTGCCAAGGAATCTAAAGATAAGGTTTTAAGTAGTAAAAAGGGGAATGCTAGTATAGCATTGGGAGAGGTTCCCTCACTTGTAAGAGATATTAGAGAATCAGCCAAAAAGATTGATGAATCTTTAAAGCTATTGATAGCTTCAGGATATGATGCCTCATATCCTCTTTCAGACAATATGAAGATCGGGATAGGTAGAATATGCTTGTTAGACAAGATATTAGAAGCTGTGATGCCAAAAATAAATGATAGCGATAATGATAATTTTGATGATAATATCTGCGAGAAAATAAAGAAAGTGGTAGATGAATTTAATAAAAATGAAAAGGATGAGTATAGTTGTTCTATAATGAGCTTGAATTCTTATCCTAAGACAAAAGGAAAAGATTTGGTTAAAAAATGTATAAATGAGTTAATGAAAGATGTAGAGAAATACCTTGGCGACGTTAAAGGTAATGGCAATGGTGTTTGTGGTGAGTTGTTGCAGGGTGCTAAGAGTGCATCGGGACAGTTTGGCGAGTCATTGAAATTGCTAAGCGAAGCTGCCAGTGCTATAGCGGAAGCTTGTAAACGGCTTGCTTATGGTATATTATGAAAATAATCATTTCTATTTATGTATTAATTAGTGTTGTATTTATATAGGTGATAAGTTAAAGCACATCTACTGTACTTTAACTATTGTTATAGCTTTCCTTTAAGCTAAAATAATGCATCACCACTGATCTAAATAGTAGAAATTAAATCATAAATGGATATGTGCTAATTTTTTTTCTTGATTGCACTAATTATGAGATATGACTTGTTCTTATTAAAATATTCATAATTCATTTATAGTAAAAGCTTTATTGTAAATAAATTTAAATAAAAAAAGGTAAAAAAATCAACATTAAGCCTCAAACCATAAATCGCTTTAAAACAAACAAAGCAGAAATAGAATAATCCAAACCTTTAAGTAGTATCAAAATTGTCGACTTTCTTCTTACAATAATATTTATATCCGCTTTTAAGCTATTACTATTAAGTATATGTAGGTAAATAACTTTGCAGGAAGAAATCTTTTATGTTTTGTAAACCTTCCTTAAAATTAATGGATTTTTCATTAGTTTTAACACTTCTTAATTTTAATGATTTTTGAAGATTTTAATGGCATCCAAGAACACGAATAAAGTAATGATATATATAAAAATACGTTCAAAGTATATAATATGTCTTTTTTCATAAAAATTTCTCTTTGGTAATTTTTATATCCGAATTGGAAATTTATAAAACATTTTTTTGTTATATCATAAAAAAAACAAATAAATTTTAGGAATGTATTGTAGTATTAATCATTTTTTTCATACTTTTCATACTATGAAAAGTATGAAATATTAAAGAATAAAGAATTTTTAGATTCCATTGTCCAACCCAATGTAGAGTTTATTAAAAAATTGTAAAATAAAGTTGAAAATGTCTTTTGATGGGCTAAAATGAGTTATATGTATTTTAAACATTTACTGTTATTGAGGTTTATAATAAATTTTGTTTTTTATTAAAAAGGTTTATAAGTATACCGTTAAACCTTTTTAATTTTTTTTAAAATAGTTATAGGGGAAGGGGTGCTTGATATTGTTGCTCGCTTTTTAATAATTTATTTTGCCTTGCCTTGTTGCGTGTAGCTTTTTGTATGTAATTATTTGTAAATTATTTTTATTGATTATTTGTTATTAAATCAAAAAAATGAAAATAATCGGTTGTAAATCTACATTAGATTTGGGATTTTTTTAGTCCATATAAGCTTATAGGTTTTTTTGCAGGTTTATTATTTAGCTCTAATTTTTTTGATATGGATTCTAATTGTCCTACTCTTTTTTTCATCTCTTCAAATTCTTTTGTTATTTTTTGTAGACTGTTGTTTATGGATTTGAATTTCTTTATAAGAATGGGATTTATTATGCCATGTATAATAAATATTATAATTAAGCATATTAGCACGGTTGCACACAAAGCCCCAATAGTAAAGATTATTATTGGAGGATGATTAGATGTTAAAAATTTATCCATATTGTTTCAGACCTATCTTTTTATATAATATAATATTATAAATATATAGCAATAATAAGGCAGTTAGCTTTTTTTACATAAAAATTGTTTTATGAAACTATATTTATTATATAGAAAGTATATAAAAGAGGGGGTATAGAGAATAATTGCTCTGATAAAGGGGAGGCATATTTGGTTTGCTGACCATAAGACATGATCAACCCATTATTAAACTTAAAATAAAATTCTTTAATTTCTTAGTAAGAACTATTCTCCTTTTCTGGTGTTTGAAAATTATACTTTGATAAGAAATTATTAGTTTGTAAAATATACTCTTTATTATTATGGGAAATCAAAGTAACTTTTAAAGTTTTTTGCTTTAATAACGAGTTAAATAAAGCATCATTAATGTTAATTTTGAAAACATTTACTACAATTGCTGGAGTATATTGTTTCATTTTATTTAATTTAACATCATAATTGCCAATAATTTGGAAATAAGCCTCTTTTGAGTATCTAAATCCTCCGTAAACCATATCACGTTGATCGTATAATTTAGCATCATCTATACCATTAAAAATAACATTTTTAAAATTCATTAAAAATCCATTATCAACTACGACAAACTCCATATGATAAGATGGATAAGAATTTAGCAGATTTTGTTTATCTACCTTATTTAGCTCCTTAAAATTTTTAGAGTTAACATTTACATCTAATTTCTTAAAGAATACGCTTTTAATAAGTCCAGACTTAAATTCTTTAAAATAACATTTACGCATAATAACACTATCTATTGGGCTTATTGAATAATTCCGCTCTTCTTTAAAGTTATTTGAATAAAAAATTCCAATCAACCAAACAAAGGTTGCACAACAAAAAATTAATAATCCAATAAGCATTGTTAATATAATATATTTGATACAATTGCTAATATTCCTCATATTTCCTTAAATCAAACTTTTTTTCCCCACAAAATCAAATAATCAAGAAACCTTGCCAATATTATTGTTATATCTTTCAATAAGGTCAAAGAATTTTTTACCCTTTTCGACACTTAATTTGAACAAAACATTTCGTAAAACACCTGTTTCTCTTTCTATGCATTTAACACGAAAATTAATGCCAGAGATTCTTGCAATTTCTGCTAGATTTAAATATTCATTTCTAAGGTCTAAGTCAACAAAAAATCCTGTTTTTTCTATAGAGTCGTCAAAATTCAAAACATACTGACCCTCTTCGAATCTTAATTTGCTATTGGATGCAAGTAAAACCTCAGGTTTAATAACAACATCATTAAGAGAAACATCTAAAAGATTAAAAGGTTTCTTGTTTGTTACAATCTCAAAATCTAAATAAAATCTTTCACTAGCAGAATTGTAATCATAAACAATAGCAACAGAGCCCAAATGATTTATTAAGGAAATCTTAAATTTAACCGCACCTGTATTACTTTGATGTAAAATATCAATCTTTTCTGAGGGAACAATATAAGGGCTACTAGTAGATGTATTTACAATAAATAAAACCAAGTTTAATAAAATAATAATCAAGTTAGCTAGCAAGATAGCTAAACTTATAGTTAAAAATTTAATCTTCATTTTTGTTGTAAATAAATATAGCACAAAAAATTCTTTATATATATATTTCTCTTATTTTAAACCTTAGGACTTGACTTTCTTATAAATAGTAATTAACTTATCAATAGCTGTAATCATAGTATCTACTTCGCTTCCTTTTTTATTACTAGCAAATATAAAAGCTAGCTCAAATAAATTCATTAATAATAAATGTAAAATTAAAAGCATACGTTTAAAATATCTTAAAAAAGAAATATAATGTATTCCATTTAAAATGGAAATGTTTTTTTATGAAAAATATATGGTGGAAAACATATACACTTATTTAGAACTAAATGCCATTGAAATTATTACTTTAAAGGACATAAAAAAAAGTCTTTATGAGTTTTATAAGTTACTATCAGATATGGAAACCGATATAAACCCTTTATCTTTATTGTTTCCAATTAAAAGTCATGACATTTTGAATGAGTTCTTGTTTAGTTTAGGATCTAAAAGAGCTAAAGAATTAATTAAATTATTTTGTGAAATTAAGACAAATTTAGGAAATAATGTTTTTGAAAATGAGGTTTTCATATTCTATTTGAGTATTAGTGATATAAATTTTTTTAAGCTTTTATATTTGTCGTGTAGCAATAATGTTGATAATTTAAATATAAATATTGTTTATGACGAATCTATATTGATTTATCAAAAATTTTATCATATAAAGGATAGTTTAGAATCAAAATTATACGACTAAAATATAAAATTTGTACTTTGATATTATTTTATAATTTTTTTTATTATAATTTTAATTATTAATTGCATTTAATTTATTCTTTTTTTTTAATCAAGTCTACGAGTAAAAAAGATTTGGAAGGCATCTTATCTACTTGTAGATTTGTTATTATATTTTGATTTTAATATTGGCTGTAGATTATTGATTTATCAAAAATTTTATAAAATAAAGAAAAATTTAGAATTAATCACTGTATAAAAATATATAAAGCTTCAAAAATGAAAAAGTTAATTTGTGCAAAAAATAAAAAACTTTATCTAAGATGATTGTTTGCAAATTTAAATATGTTGTTGTATATTTAATATTATTCAGTTTAGTAAACTACTGACGTAAGATTTGAGTAAGAATCAGCATTTTTTAATAAATAATATTATTTATTAAAAATGCTGATTCTTACTTTATTTTTTCAATGTATAGTCTTGGCTATTTTTGTTAAGCTTTCATTAATAGCTTCTAGTGCTAACTTAGATAAAGCATCAACAGTTTTATTAGCAGCATTATTAACAAGAACTCTAATATTATCACCATCACCACTTGGTTTTCGACCCATTTTCACAGCAAATTCCCCGTTCTTAGCCATTCCTCTCAAAACAATAGCAGCAGCAATCTGATTATCTTTTTCCATATTCCCCTTGAATGCAGTAGCATCCGAATCGTCATTTCCTCCAATGGCAGCTTCAATCGGATTTGTAGCTTCATCCGCATTCTTCCCCTTTGGCTCCTCACCACCACTTTTAACGGTTTTAGTAGCAGCACAACAATAGATCCTAATATCTGCTCTCCACTAACACTTTCAATAGCTTTAGTAGCCTTTTTAATATCAAATGGATTAGCTCCTCTTCCAATCTCAGGTGGAATGACTTCATCGAAAACTCGACCACCTTGATCACCCTGCTTCCCAGAGAACATCTTGCCCGCTTACTTGTTGTTACTTTCTTCGCTGATTGGCTTTGTAGATTTATCGGCTTCAGCTTTTAATTTATCGGCAATACCAGCAGCTTCAATAATCTTCTTTATTCCTTTAGCAATCTCAACAACACTTTTTACATCGGCTTTGGTTGCTACATTACCAATACTCTTAACCTCGACAACTTCTCCCATAGCTTCAGTTACGGTTTCGGCTACATTTTCAACAATGGTATTAGCAGCATCTATCATTTTTCCCATCATATCGTTAATTTTACTTATTTCATCATCAATAGGGTTTACTGTGCTATTATCTTCTTTAGCAGTATCAGTATTCTTTCCTTCGGTTGTCTTGCCACCTTTTTCACTAATGAATTTAGCAAGTTTGTCTTTGGCCTTATTTAATGTTTTAGCCATGCTGTTAAAACAATCTTTTACCTCTCAGATTTTTTGGGATTTGAATTAAGGCGTAGAAAGCCATCAATCAACCCATCAAAGGAAGTAAATTTTTGGATTTGTATTGAATTAATAGCTTTTCTAGTATCGCTTTTACAGTTGATAAGAACAAGAAAAGTTATTGTAAAAATTGCACTTGATATTTTTTTCATATTAGTCTCCTTAATAAAAAATATAAGAATATTATCTTAACTAATATGCCCCCCCTTTAGTTTCAAGTATATAGCATATTATACAATATATAGCACTATTATATGATGTAAAAATAAATTTAATTGATATTTGTTAATATAATTATTTGTATTATTATTTAAATATAAAAAATTTCAAGTGCAATAATTGTAGTTGAACAGCTTCAGTTTCTGTATTAAAATGTACATCCTTTTTAAATGTTAGGTTATTGTACTTAATGTTTTATTTATTATATGATAATATGAACTGAAGTTATTTTACGTGTCT
>NC_001857.2 GCF_000008685.2 Borreliella burgdorferi B31
AAGATAATTTATTAGTATACTAATAAATTATCTTCTAGAATTAAAGAATATTAATATAAAATACGGAAGCCCATGCCAATCATAATACAATTTTTATTTTTAATACAAAAATAAAAATTACTACATTATCAAAGAACTTTTTTTTAAAAAAATTGTAAACATTAATTTGAATTAATAATTTAAAATTATATAAACATAAAAACAAATTAGAAAGTTAAAGTATAAAAACATTATAAAAGCTTAATGCCATTAATAAATGGTCTTAAAAGATTTTAAGAAGAGATAAATTAAAGATTAATCCAAGCTCAATAAGAAATAAATAAAATTCGAAGCTTTAAGACAATCAAAGATCAAAAGAATCTTAAATAACATGGATAACTAGCAGATAGTATTATTCTCACAAAAGAATTTCGAATTAATTATATGGCTCACTTTGAAAACTTGCTTTTCAAAGCTAGATTAAACTTTTAAAAAGTCTTCTTTTACTTTTAATTTATCTTCTTAAGATCTTACATATTTTTAAATATCTATTATTGCAAGCAAACGAGCTCAATCCAAACTTTATTTGCTTGCAATAAATTAATATTAATTTATTATAAATTGCGCTAATATTTTACTTGTCAAAACTTACCATTAGGAGATAATAAAAACATGAAAAAAATTTTCACATTAATATTAATTTTTGGGTTGACAATTCAAATCTTTGCCACAAAAGACACACAAAATAGAATTGAAAAAGGCATTGAAAGTTTTAACAAATATGATAAAGAGAAAAAAAATCCAATAGGGCCATTCCTTTTAAATTTATTTTTGCCCTTTGGAATAGGATCCTTTGTCCAAGGGGATTATATTGGTGGAGGCTCAGTGCTTGGATTTAATTTATTAGGAGCAATCCTTTGGGGAACTGGAATTATTCTTAATCACCGAGAAACACAATTAACCGGATACATATTAATAGGGGTAGGAGCAAGCATGGTTTTAACATCCTACACAGTTTCACTTATTATTCCATTTACATTCGCAAATCGGCACAATGAAAATCTTAAAAAAAGACTCAGCGCTGAACTTGCAGGCTTTGAGCCCAATTTTGATCTTGGAATAAACGGATTCCAATTATCGTTTAAAAAAAGTTATTAAATTAATAATAGATAATAATTTTTATAATCTAATTAAAATTAAAAATCAATTTGGCAACAGAGAAAGTATTCGCACCAATGCTTTCTCTGTTGGCTTATCAAATGCACTTAAAATATCGTTAAACCCCGCCTCCTGAATACTAAACATTGCAAATCTTAAACGCAATATTGAGCCTAATAAAGAAATTATTTTTAATGCTAAATTAGTACAATATTTTTAATAATTAATAATAACAATTATTAAATTAAAATGTTCTAAACATATTATTAAAATGCTATAATTACTAATTAATAATAATTAAAATACTTTTTAAGGAGACTATTTTGAAAAAAACGATTATTGTATTTATAATATTAGCATTTATGCTTAATTGCAAAAACAAAAGTAATGATGCCGAGCCAAACAACGATCTAGATGAAAAATCGCAAGCCAAATCAAACCTAGTTGATGAAGATAGAATTGAATTCAGCAAAGCAACACCTTTAGAAAAATTAGTAAGCAGATTAAACTTAAACAACACGGAAAAAGAAACACTAACATTTTTAACAAACTTATTAAAAGAAAAACTAGTAGATCCAAATATTGGCTTACATTTTAAAAATAGCGGTGGAGACGAAAGCAAAATAGAAGAATCTGTACAAAAATTTCTATCAGAGCTAAAAGAAGATGAAATAAAAGATCTGCTTGCGAAAATTAAAGAAAATAAAGATAAAAAAGAAAAAGATCCAGAAGAGCTAAATACTTACAAAAGCATACTTGCTAGCGGATTTGATGGAATTTTTAATCAAGCAGATTCCAAAACCACACTTAATAAACTTAAAGACACTATATAGCAAATCCAAGTCTGAAATTTATAATTAATTTAAAAAGCTAGTGGTTTTAAACTGCTAGCTTTTAAAATATTTTTTTAGTTAATTAACGAATTAAATGCAAAACTTGCACTTTTTATTTTAGGATATTTTTCAATTATTTTTTTCATAGCAACATTAAAAAGCTGAGAATCAAGCGTAATTCTGTAAACTTTTTCATTTTTTGGATATTGCTTTGACTTAATAGTAATCTCGGCAATCATATCACTCCAAGTTCCATTATTATAAAGAGAAGCAAAAGCTTCAATCACTTTTTTAGCATCGCTAGAACCAAAAGGATATGCGGTTACAAGCCCAGATTCAACTGATTTTTCAGACATTGGAAGTCTTCCCCAAAATCCGCTTTTATTTTCATTAAAATTTATATCATTTCCCTTGCTTATTAATTTAAACCCAGAAACAGAATAAAGCGGATCACTCTCTCTAGTAGTTTCAAAAACTATTATAGGCATGGCATAAGAAATATAGCTTCCATCAACAGGAGAAACAAGATAAGAATACTTAATGCCCTTAAGCTCTTTAATAAAATCTCCACACTCCCCAAACAAATCTCTGGCTTTAATTTTTATCCAACGAACAGAAACTGCCCAAATAAAAGCATTTATTGATTTTGTTCCTTCTAAAAACTCTATTTTAGAGTAATCAATAAATTTATTTTTATTTTCAAGAGCTTTTAAAGTTTCATAATTTTGCAAATCATAAACTACACCAGAATCTCCAGAAAAAAGCCCAAAATTCATCGCCCCCAAGGCTCTATTTTCTTGACCCCGCCTATCTGATCCACTTTCTCTAATAAGCTTATTACTACCCTTTCTCTCCATTTTTGAATTATCATCTAAATTACACCCTAGGATTAAAACCACAAAGGATACAATGACTCTTTTCAAAATGCTCCCCCTTTTAAACTTTTAAAATTCTATCTAATATTTAAAGTTTTTAAATTAGATTATTAGAAGAAAATGTAGAGCAATTAACAAAAAAATCAAAATAAAAACTTTAACGCCTGCTAATCTCTTTTATCAAGCTGTTTAACATGCGATTTATATAATCATAAAGTTTTTTATTCCTGCCAATATTGTTGTAATAAAGTTTAAAAATTTCCAAAAGAGAATTTCTAACCTTAAAAATCACTACTCTTTTGCTTTTATTCCTAATAGAACCTAATGCTTGTTTGAAAGATTTACGTGATTTCTCCATTTCTTTTAAAAACCTATTAACATCGTAATTTAATGTTATTTCTTCTAACTTTCTTAATATCAACCTAGAATATTCCTTTCCAAGCCTTTTAAACAAATCGTCAAGATTTTCAAAATCCAATTCTCCGCCCAACAAAACCCTGCAACATTGCAAAGTCTCTTCTTCTTCGTCTGTTAAATTGCGCTTCCAATTTAAATACCAATCAAGCTCTGACTTTGTAGTAAGAGAAAAATTTTTTAATTCAAGAAGTTCTTTGCTAACACCGCTAATTTGTTGATCGATTGTTTTTTCAAGAGCAACAAGAATGTCTGCGCTTGAACCACCAGCATTAATCTTGGTTAGATAAAATTGTTGACACAAATTCATATCCAGAAGAGAAATTTCATCTTCTCTGTCACTTTTGTCGGAATAATTTCCAATCAATCGCACCAAGGTGCTCATTTTAGAAGACAAATCTCCCCACCGCTTTTTTCCTATATCAATTAAAAACTGATTAACATCTTTTTCGCTGTATCTGTATTTTACTAACACCTCATCATTGTTTAAAAGCCACCCACCAAGAGCATATCTATTCTCATCGTTTTGCAAAGATTTCTTGAAAAACTCAAAATTTTTGTCTTCTTCCAAGTTTAAATGGGGAATCCAAATCTCATCGTGATCATTTTTCAGCAAAGCTTTACCGTATCTTGACTTGCCAATATTGTGCTTTGAAGAAGCTTCTTGCAAAGACTCAGAATTGTCTAAATTTTCAAAATCATTACTCGACTGATCCAAGTCTTTAGGCATTAAATTTTTTGAATTTCTTAAAGTTTGTAAATCCTTTTTAAAGTCTTTGGATTTTTTTAATGTCTGGTCATTTTTTTTGCTTTCAAAATTACTTAACCGAGAATCTTTAAGCCTATTGTTCTTAGAATTTAGAGACTTTTTTTCATTGCTTATTAAATTTTGCTTATTGTTAGAAGTGGTGCTTTTTAAATCTTCTTCTAAAGATTTGCCCTTACAATTAACAAACAACAGAAAGCTAATAATAAATGCAATTCCTATTTTATTCATAAATTAAATTACCTCTATTTAATTATTGGTTTAAATAAAAATATAGCTCACTTTACATACACTAAATGTATGTATTGCACTATTTCTTACTATAAAAGGAATTAGGCTTGCAGCTGCCTTAATAAATTGTTTTTTTAAATAAAAAAACAATTTAAAATAGCTTAAATAAAGTTTTAAGCCTAAATTAACCTAATAATGCCTTTTAAAGCAAAAAAGTATTAATAATCTGCATTATTTAATAATCTAAAATTACACAGATAAATTAAAATCATTAACATCAATCTAAATTACAAAAATTTAAATTTTCAAATCTAGACATATTTACAATAAAAAAACAAAAACAAGCACAAACGGAAAGATTAACTCTTAAGCTTAAGAGCTAATCTAAGGATGAATTAAAAATAAAAAAGTTAAAACGAAGCAGATGCATCATAATTTTTTACAAGATTACAAGCCTCTTCAATGTTTTTAGTAGTCATAAAAGATTGTCGCAAATTATCTATGTAAGTTTTTTCAACCTGTAGCAATTGCTGTTTAGCATTGGCAACATTTGCAACATTTGAGCTCTCAAGAGCCATTTTAGCCTTTCTTTTGGCCTTTAAACACTTAACAACAGTAACAAGCATTTCTTTTACCTTCTCTTCATTTAAATTAAAAATTTGATTAAACTTGTCGGGATTGCTATCAAGAACTACCTGTTCAAGAAAAAACAAAGCTTCTTTTTGATCATCATTTAAAGAATCTACAAAAGAAATTTTAAGTTCTTTATTTGATGCACCATTAGAAGCATTTAAAACCTTTGAAGGCCTTCTCCTAAGATCAGAATAATTAAATTCTTTACAAGAAAAGAATAATAAAATAACAAATAATAAAATATTTTTCATACGTCTCCCACACACATTACTATTATGTAAATATTTAAATTTTAAAAATTAAATAAAATTTTTTAAAAAAAATATAAATTATAATATATCTCAACATTTAAAATAATAAACATTTTGTAAAACTTTATAGTAATATCGAATAAAATATGTTAAAATGACTTTGGTAGTTAAAAATGGAAATTAAAATTGATGAAAAATTTAATATAGTATTTAACAACGATCTTAAATTAATAGAAAACATTGAAGAACAAAAACAGCGTTTATTTTTTTACCTTAAGACACCAAAAGGCAGTTTAAAAGAAAATCCAAATTATGGGCTTGACTACAGCTTTTACTTTAAACTTTGCAAAGCCAATAAACTAGAATCTATTAAAAATTTTTTTTTAAACCTTTCAAAAGAACTCAAAATAGACCTTATCAACGTAAGGCCAAGCATTAAAAACAAAACAATAACAATAAATTTTTTCTTTTTAGGAAAAGACAATTTAAAAATGGATTTTAAAATATGAGTATAATTTTTGATAAAAACTTGGGAATATTGGAAAAAACAATAGAAGAAATTCAAAATGAAAAAAAACATATACTGAGAACAAAATACGGTATAAACATTAAAGACAATTCAATTTACGACATAATAAACTTTCCAAGTTCAAGCATTGACAAACAAATATCAGAAGTCTTAAAAGAACTTTTTTCTAAAATAAAAGAAAATGGAAGCTACTTTAATGCACTAAAAGAGGACTTAAGCACGCCCAAAAGCTCAACTTACGAAGCAATAAGAAAAGCTCTGCTAAATGTTGAAGGAGTTAAGCATATAAATATTTTAAGTGGGCCTGGAACAATCAACCTCTACTTAATACTACAAGACGATTGCTTTCAAGACCAAGAAAAAAAACAAATCAAAATTGAAACTAAACAAAATATTTGGCAAGCAATCTACTATACAGCGCCAAGCGGAACAGTTTTTAAAGGCGACATTGAGATTGAGTTTTTAAACAAGCACAACCAAAAAAAAACATACAAATTCAGCTTAGGCAAGAAGAAATATGCATATCTTAAAGTAGTCTACAAAACAGAAGCAAAAGACGCAATCTACAAAGAAATAGATACTCAAATTAGAGACATTTACAACAAAATATTAACTGACAAATACATTGAAATGGGAACATCTCTTAGGTATCAAGACTTTCTTGCACCAGTTAGCATTATTCGGGGAATAAAAGAGCTTAAAATCGGAATTTGCATTAAAAATGATGAGACAAAAAAAATCACACAACTTAGTGATAGCGATTTCACATTTAATAAAGACGAAAACACCAAAGAGGATGAAATTATTATTTTTAATACAAACAAAAGGCTTCTTATTAACAGAGAATAAAAATGAATAAAGAGATACCAAAATTTTTAGAAAATACCCAAATTGAAAAATTCATTTGCAATGAGCTTGATTACAAAAAAGAGATACTAAGAGAGTTAAAAGAGCTGCTTGAAAACTTTAACACAATTAATGTTAAAAATAGCATTAACTCTAAATACATTGCATTGCTAATGCTTTCAATATTTAATGCATTTCACTTTAAAAAAGAGCTTAACAAAAATCTTGTTAACTCTTTAGATGCTATTATTTTTGCAATAAAGTCCATTGGCACTGATGAGAGCTTTATTGTGCTCTTTAAAGCCTTTTTACACGCAAATGTAGAAGTCAGTTCAAACGAAGACGCTCCAGGCGAAATAATAATAAAATTGCTTGGAAACATTAAGTCCCCCATTGAATTTAATATTGCAGCAAAAAATCAAAACAAGCTAAAAAAAATAACTGCTAAGCACGCGGGATTTAAAAAAGCTCTAACTTCTAACTATATGCCCAAAGATTACAAAAACTCAGTATATGAGTTTATTAAAATATTAATTCCCATAGGAAGAATAGTTAAAATCATAGACAAAAAACAAATAGAAATAAAAGGCACAAGAACAAAAAAATTTAGCACAGCAGATCATTTTTTTTGACCTTCTGCTTACTAGCGTGTAAACACAATTTAAAACTTAAAGAAATTTAAAAGGAGAATTTATGAATACCAACGAACCACAAGAAAGCGTACAAATAAAAGACTTAAACAGAAAAACAAAAGTTAATCAAAGCGACCTTATTCCTATTGATGACATAGTAGAAGATACTTGCGCAATCACATACAAACATCTCCTAGAACAAATACAAAACGATACATTTTATAACAACGAATTTGGATGCTTTAAAAAAGCAATAAAAGACGTAATTAGCAAGGAACTTTTAGAAAACAAAGAATATATAAAAAACATTTACATTAAAGTAATCTCAAAGCTTTTAAAGCTAAGCACACCACTTGAAAACATAGATTTTGATACTGTTTTTAGAAAAGTTAAATCTACACTTATTGAGAGCTTAAAGCACACAAACACAAAGCCATCTTCAAACAAAATTTCAATTTACAACTCAGAAACAAAAGATATTGAACTTATTCAATTTGAAATCTTGATTGAAAGTTTAAAAGAATTTCTTGCAGAAAAATCTGAAATAAATGAGCTTAAAAGCGACCTAACGGGGTGCGTACAAATAAACGATTTTACAGATAAATTTAAAAACTCTTTTAAATTAATACCCAAACATACTCTTGATACAAAAACTGAACAACTTGTAAGCTGCTATAAAAACGGAATTCCGCAAATTGTAGAGATTCCTATTTGGTGGCAAGGAAAACCATACGACTTTGGGGGGCTACACACAATAGTTGATGATGCTAGAATAATAGAATTTCAATATAAAAATAAAGCTACAACCGTTGCACTTAAAAACAGAAGTAGCACATCAATTGTAATAAACGAATCATACAAAGACAATTACATTTATTTACAAATAGATGCAGAAATCAGGTATTCAAGCTCAACAGAAGATCACAATAAACAATTTTACCTTCAATTTGAAAAAAGCTCTGCAAAAATTTTAATAGCTTCATTTTCTTCTCAAAACATGCCCACACTTAAAACACCAATTTACAATGGCTGGTACTACGTTGGATCGGGCAAACTAAGCACGGGAGAAGAAATGCCAATACTAAACAAAGTATAAAAATAAATAAAAGGAGACATTTATGGATACAATACTTATTTTTTTGTCAACAATTGACAATACAAAACTAATTATCTTAGGAGGATTTATTGTGCTGGTAATAATGCCGATGATTTTGGCAATAAAACCACAGTTTAGAGAAAATTTAATTTTGCTTATTCAAAAACTCTTAAAAAATATAAATAAAAAGGAAAAAAAATGAACAATAAAATGAATATCAACTCTGGCATTGACGCTTTAAATAATTTATATGATTTTCTAAAAAGTAGCGATTCTCCAACAGAAGTCAAAGTAGAAAAGGGTATATATTTGGGGCTTAATCTTTACAATCTAATAATGAGCATCTACAAAGACAAAATCACAACCCTTGAGAAAGAAGAATCATTAAAAATATTAAATGAAATTAAAAATGTTAATAATAAGATTACTCAACTTATATCAAGCATTAATGATGAGAGAGATGCAAGCATCATTGAACATTTAAGAGAAGAGAGAAATGAACTAATGTCAATCAAAACTCAAGCACTCCAAGAACAAATAAAAGAGTTTCCAGAAAATACAAGCACTGCTAACAGCAAAGCCCAAAACTTAAAAGAAAATAAAGGAGATAAAATTGCAAATTAAAAATTTCCCCTTTTTGTTTTTATTAAACAGTCTTATAATTTTTTCATGCTCTACAATAGCAAGCCTTCCAGAAGAACCATCATCCCCACAAGAGTCAACACTAAAGGCTTTAAGCTTATACGAAGCGCATCTTTCAAGCTATATTATGTATTTACAAACATTTCTTGTGAAGACTAAACAAAAAGTAAATAACAAAAATTATCCTGAATTTACGCTTTTTGATACCAGCAAATTAAAAAAAGATCAGACTCTAAAATCAATCAAGACAAACATTGCTGCTTTAAAAAATCACATTGACAAAATAAAACCAATTGCAATGCAGATTTACAAAAAATACTCAAAAAATATACCTTAATACTTTAAAAGACATTTAACTTTTCTTTTTCCTGAAAGTCCCAAAACTGGGACTTTTTTTAAATAAAAAATCTACATTAAATCTAAGCTTAATTAGAACCAAACTTAATTAAAACCAAACTTAATTGAAGTTATTATCATTTTATTTTTTTTCAATTTTCTATTTGTTATTTGTTAATCTTATAATATAATTATACTTGTATTAAGTTATATTAATATAAAAGGAGAATATATTATGAAAAAATATTTATTGGGAATAGGTCTAATATTAGCCTTAATAGCATGTAAGCAAAATGTTAGCAGCCTTGACGAGAAAAACAGCGTTTCAGTAGATTTGCCTGGTGAAATGAAAGTTCTTGTAAGCAAAGAAAAAAACAAAGACGGCAAGTACGATCTAATTGCAACAGTAGACAAGCTTGAGCTTAAAGGAACTTCTGATAAAAACAATGGATCTGGAGTACTTGAAGGCGTAAAAGCTGACAAAAGTAAAGTAAAATTAACAATTTCTGACGATCTAGGTCAAACCACACTTGAAGTTTTCAAAGAAGATGGCAAAACACTAGTATCAAAAAAAGTAACTTCCAAAGACAAGTCATCAACAGAAGAAAAATTCAATGAAAAAGGTGAAGTATCTGAAAAAATAATAACAAGAGCAGACGGAACCAGACTTGAATACACAGGAATTAAAAGCGATGGATCTGGAAAAGCTAAAGAGGTTTTAAAAGGCTATGTTCTTGAAGGAACTCTAACTGCTGAAAAAACAACATTGGTGGTTAAAGAAGGAACTGTTACTTTAAGCAAAAATATTTCAAAATCTGGGGAAGTTTCAGTTGAACTTAATGACACTGACAGTAGTGCTGCTACTAAAAAAACTGCAGCTTGGAATTCAGGCACTTCAACTTTAACAATTACTGTAAACAGTAAAAAAACTAAAGACCTTGTGTTTACAAAAGAAAACACAATTACAGTACAACAATACGACTCAAATGGCACCAAATTAGAGGGGTCAGCAGTTGAAATTACAAAACTTGATGAAATTAAAAACGCTTTAAAATAAGGAGAATTTATGAGATTATTAATAGGATTTGCTTTAGCGTTAGCTTTAATAGGATGTGCACAAAAAGGTGCTGAGTCAATTGGTTCTCAAAAAGAAAATGATCTAAACCTTGAAGACTCTAGTAAAAAATCACATCAAAACGCTAAACAAGACCTTCCTGCGGTGACAGAAGACTCAGTGTCTTTGTTTAATGGTAATAAAATTTTTGTAAGCAAAGAAAAAAATAGCTCCGGCAAATATGATTTAAGAGCAACAATTGATCAGGTTGAACTTAAAGGAACTTCCGATAAAAACAATGGTTCTGGAACCCTTGAAGGTTCAAAGCCTGACAAGAGTAAAGTAAAATTAACAGTTTCTGCTGATTTAAACACAGTAACCTTAGAAGCATTTGATGCCAGCAACCAAAAAATTTCAAGTAAAGTTACTAAAAAACAGGGGTCAATAACAGAGGAAACTCTCAAAGCTAATAAATTAGACTCAAAGAAATTAACAAGATCAAACGGAACTACACTTGAATACTCACAAATAACAGATGCTGACAATGCTACAAAAGCAGTAGAAACTCTAAAAAATAGCATTAAGCTTGAAGGAAGTCTTGTAGGCGGAAAAACAACAGTGGAAATTAAAGAAGGTACTGTTACTCTAAAAAGAGAAATTGAAAAAGATGGAAAAGTAAAAGTCTTTTTGAATGACACTGCAGGTTCTAACAAAAAAACAGGTAAATGGGAAGACAGTACTAGCACTTTAACAATTAGTGCTGACAGCAAAAAAACTAAAGATTTGGTGTTCTTAACAGATGGTACAATTACAGTACAACAATACAACACAGCTGGAACCAGCCTAGAAGGATCAGCAAGTGAAATTAAAAATCTTTCAGAGCTTAAAAACGCTTTAAAATAATATATAAGTAAACCCCCCTACAAGGCATCAGCTAGTGTAGGAAGGGTTTATTACAACCTAAAAATTGAATTTATATATTTTTCAATTTGTTACTTCTGGAAAAAGTCTCTTAGGAGGCTTTTTCTCTTTTTAAAAAGAGAAAATACAATAATGCATAAGTCAAGCTATTTAGGTCCTTAACCTTTAAGTCTTTAAAATCAAAATAAAAAGCGCTAATACACTGAATGCATAAAATTTAATAAAATTAATGGGGATAATTCCTTCACCCAAGCCCAACTCTTGAATGAAGGATAAATAAATAAAATAATCTAAATTCTTAATAAAATTAAACCCATCGCTAATAAGCTCACTATTTTAAATAAAAATTAAAGCGTAAAAATAATTTACTCCTAATATAAGTTTATTATTTATTATATTTTATTACAAAAACTTACTTTTGTAAAGTATATTTAACAAATATGTATTAAATATACTTTTTTTTATTTTTTATATAAAAATACTTTACTTTTTTAAGAAACTGTACTATTAATTAAATTATAATTAAAGAAACTACTTATATTAGGAGTATAAAATTGAAAACATTAAAAAAGAAATCACCAAACACTACAAAAAGAGTAAAAAAAACCACAATGAACTTCCAACACAACTTGATTGTATTAATCTCTACCCTTAACTTTATCAACTTAAACTTTAAAAAATACACACAAAAAAACATACTTTATTTACTAAATAAAAACCTTGAAAGAAATAAACAAAAACTCATAAAGCTCAAAACACTACAAAACTATTTATACATACTAGAGAAAAAATTTAAAGTCACGCTAAACTACTGTAAACATTTGGGAAAAAATTCTGGAAGTGAAACTTATTATAAACTTAAATACGAAAAAGAAAAATGCTATTTGATAATTAACACATACTTTAAAGAAAAAATAATAAATAAAATTAACGAATTTACGCAAAGAATAAAAAAATTTAATCAAATAAATAGTAGTGTTAAATGGGAGTGTATTAATAATACTAATAATATATATAAATATAAAGAATATAGAAATATACACAAAAATTCCAAAAAAACAACAAATAATGAAATAATAAAAAAATATTTAAGTAAATGTAACTTCAAAACAGAAATTCCGGCTTTAATAATGAATTTGAAAACAACAAACAGCACTAAAATCTATCATTTAAGAAACCTAAAACACATTGAAAATGACCTAAAAGAAATAGATCCTAAAAAGATTGAAAAGCACATATCAAATGTAATAAAAGAAAATATAAACAACCCAGGATATCTGTGCAAATTTTTCAGAAACAGTGGATATAAAAGAATAATACATAAAATAAAAGAACCGGAAAAAAAATATAAAAACAAAAACGAAATTCTAAAAAAAATACTTGAAGAAAAAATAAAAGAATTAGAAAAAGAACAATATAAAAAAGAAGATCTTGAAAAGTTTTTTGGCAAAACATACGAAATTTACAAAATAAAACCACATTTCATAATAGAACACAAAAAATATCCAGATTTAGAAAAGCTCGTAAAAAGAGCAAAAACAGAGATCCCCAAAATCCAAGATAAAATGGTAAGACAAAAAAGTATAAAAAACAACATTTTTAGTATATTATTAGAACAGTTGAGGCATAAAGTAGATAATGATAAGCTAATTCCTACTTTAAAAAAATTCATTGAGAATGAGCCTGATCTTAAATATAGTAAGGTATTTGACAATTCCTACTATAATAATTTGATTAAAATAGTGAGCTAGGGAGAAAATGTACAGCTTGGCTTTACTATTAAGGAAAAAGGAAAAAAATGACGGCTTTACTTGAACGACTAAAGCAAAAGCAAAAAGAGTTAAAATTGGACGCAGACAACAAGCCAAAGGCCAAAAAAGGAAAAAAGGCTACCGTTTTTTCTAAGATTGAGGAGGTTAAGGGTAGAAAGATATACCATACTAAAATCTTTAATGACTTTTATACATTTGGAATAAGCAAGAATGAACCTACGAAATTTTTCATTTCTTTAAGGGGAATCTTTAACATAGAAGACATAAGCATGTTTCATTTATTCTCTGTAAGAGAAGATGATGAATTTATGGGAATTTATTACGGAATAAGAAAACTTGACAAAGCATTTATTGTAAAGAATTTCAACAAGAAAGAAACTTACACTCTTAGAAAATGTGAATACATTGAATTTAGGTTTAAAAAAGGTTCTGTTTTTTGTTATTTAAACGGTCTTCATATTTTACTTAAAAAGGATAGGGTAAACAGCCCCTATTACAACACACTATTAAATATTATTTTAGAACTAGAAACTGAACTCTACGCTTTTTATAGCAAAAAATTGTCAAAAGGGGGAATTATTCCTGAATGGATAAAAAAGAGACAAAAGTAATAACAATCGCAAGCATAAAGGGTGGTGTTGGCAAGAGCACAACAAGTTTAATTTTTGCCACATTGCTTTCAATCAAATGCAAGGTTCTTTTAATAGACATTGATACCCAAGCTTCAACAACAAGCTATTTTTTTAATAAAATTAAGGACAATAATATAGATTTAATAAATAGAAATATATATGAGGTATTAATATCAAATTTACACATAGATAATGCATTAATCACAATTAACAAAAATCTGGATTTAATTCCAAGTTATTTAACATTACATAAATTCAATTCAGAATCTATTCCATATAAAGAATTTAAATTAAAAGAACAGCTAAAGTTATTAAGTAATCATTACGATTATATAATACTTGATACAAATCCCAGCTTAGATTTTACCCTAACAAATGCCCTTGTATGTAGCAATTACATAATAATACCAATAACAGCAGAGAAATGGGCTGTTGAAAGTTTAGATTTATTTACTTTTTTTATGAACAAGTTATTATTAACTTTGCCAATGTATTTAATTAATACTAAATTTAAAAGAAACAACACGCACAGAGAACTTTTAAAGGTTTTAGAAAAAAACAATAATTTCTTAGGCACAATATCTGAGAGAGAAGATTTAAACAAAAGAATAGCAAAAAATGATAGATTTGATTTGACGAAGGATTACATAATAGAGTACCAAAACACGCTTACTGCGTTTTTAAATAAATCAAGTTACGTACACTAAGTGTACTCAAGCTGTAAAGGAGGATTATAAGTGGAGATAAAGATAAATAAAAGAAATTTATCTGAAAGCGTTAGAGAAGAAGAGCAAGCACTTGTTCATTATAATAAACTTAAAGAAAAATTAAACATTAATTTTCAAAAAGAAATTTATTGCAAAATAGAAGCAATGAAGGTTTTAAAAGAAATTAAAGATAAAGAATATTATAAACTTGACAATTATTCCAGTTTTGATGATTTTGCAAAAGACTATAGACTTGCCAGAACTCAAACTTATAAGTATCTTAAAATTGCAACAGCAATAGAAGAAGGGCTTATTGAAGAAAAGTATGTAGTTAAAAACGGAATCAATGATACAATTTGTCTTCTTAAAACAAAAGAAAGTCCAAGTTTAAAAAAATCTAATCAAAACCCAATAAAACCACTAAGATTTCAGCTTAAAAAGGAAGAAGCTTATTCTTTTTATAAAAAAAATCCCAAGCTTACAAGCTTTCTTTTAGAGAAAATTTTTTTTAAGGAAAAAGATTTTTTATTAAAAATAATTAAAGAATTTGAAACTTTAAGAAATAAACGAAAATGAAATATTTATTTGCAAAACTTGAAAAGTTAGTGTATACTTTATAGGTACAGACTGACACGCAATGTGTCGCTCTTAATATAAGGACCTGTTACCTTAAAGGGTTTATTGGGGATTCTTTTAAAAGAATCCCCAATAAACCCTTTAACTTTTGATTTGAAGTTTTTATTTTTTAACAGTAATTTTGGAAAAATTTAGAAAAGTATTTACAAAACATAAATTTTTTTATACTATAGTATTAGTAAAAAACTTATATTAGGGGTTAAGATGAAAAGGCTTAATAAGATCAAAAGGAAAGAATACTACAAACTTTTAATTGAAACTTTTGCCATTAAAACAATGGTTTTGAGTGGCTTGGTTCTAACAATATTAAAGATTCTTAAACCCAAATGTTTTCTTATTAAGCTTTTAGATTCTAAAGTTTAGATAAAAATTGGTCGGGAATGTTTAATTATTTAAAAATTATATTTAAAAATTGTGTATTTAAAAATGTTTATTGAGAAAATATTACAAAGCAATGCAGAATTGTTTAAAGACGTTCAAAAGTCCGGATGTTATTTTTTGTCTTTGCACTATTGGATATTTGTTTTAACGGGGTTTGATTTTACAGCAAAAGACGTTAATTTAAATTATCAGCGGTTTTTGGAATTAGGCTACATTAGAAAGGATTGTTATATTTTAAATCCATGTAAAATTCTTAGTTGTTATAAAATATTTTCCAAGGTTAGATACGAGAGTCCACTTTATTTGCCTAAAGCCGGCAGAGAGTTTGAAATAACAGAGATTAAGGTGAAAGATCAGGTTTTTGTGCATTTTCTTGTAATGGATAATAATAAGGTGCTTTACGACAGTCTTGATTTAAAGTCTAAAGGAAAGAAATTCCAAATAACATCAAAAAGGATATTTAATTATTTTGTTTGAAAAGATTAATGTCATTTTAAATTCTAAGTCTTTTAGGTGAATTGTTGTAACTTTAACTTATTTTATGTCTTGATTATCGGGCGAAGAGTTTAATATTTGTTGATTTTAATTGCAAGCTAACATTTAAATTATAAGCCCAAACCCAACCAGATGGATTTGGTTGGGTATTGTTTTTAATTGATTATAAAAATGTTGTTTATTAGTTATTTTTGCATTTTTCATCAGTAAAAGTAGAATTTTCCTTCTTTTTAAGGGTGCAGTAGTTTTTTGTATGAACCCTTTGTAATTTTTCTCTCATTTTTTTTGCAATTTCAAGCACTCCTTGAGCTGTAGTTGGAGGATTCTCTTCAGCTGCATCTGAGACTGTTTTTGTCATCTCTTGTATTCCCAATTTTTGTAATGGTTTTGAGACTTCAAACATTAAATCATACATTGCTGAAAATTCACCACTACTTCCAGTTTCTTTGAGTTTAGTAGCTTCCTCTTCTATTGCTATTACGAATTTTTCCGCTACTGTAGTAGCTCGCACTTTTGCTTCAAGTATGAATGGATTTTCTGATACCCCACTACCCGTTTTTTTATCTTTAAAGGCATCAAAATTTACGCCCTTAAGAGCAGCGTCTTTTTTAATTGCATCTATTTCATCTGTAATGTCTTTAGCGCTTCGTTCTAATCTAATTTTTGTTGCTCCTGTTAGTCCACATGATATAAGTAGGTTAACAAGTATAGTTAGTTTAAGTAAATTGTTAAAAGTTTTATTATTACATTTAATCATAACATTATCCTTTTTTTGTATTTTAGTAAAAGCAATAAACCAATATTATTAAATTGTAAATATTAGGACGAGCTAAAAATTTTACTTTTAGTCCATTCTAATGACAATATTTTTAATATTTATTTCTTTTTTTTGCTTTTATTATTTTTTTTCTCTCCACCATTTTCAATATTTTGTTTTTCCTTAACCACTTTAAGTTGATTTTCTATTTGAGCTTTAGCCGCAAGCAATCTTTCAGCTGTGTTTATAGGATTATTTTTAGATTCCTCTAAAACACGGGCTTTTAAGCCTATTATTCCAACGTCTTCTAGCGATTCTACAACCTCAAGCATTAAGTCAAACATAGCCAAGAATTGACCACTGTTTCCAGTTTCTTTAAGCTTTAAAGCTTCTTCTTCTATTATCTTAAGGAACTTTCCTGTTTCAACAATGGCTTGTACTTTTGCTTCTCTTAAGGCTAGTCCACCACTTGTTACCTTGGAACCGGTTTTAAGACCTGTAAAAGCTTCAAAAAGTACACCTTTTCCCGTGGCTTCTTTTTTTATTTTTAAAATTTTGTTTTTTAAATCCTTAGAGGACGATTCAAGAGCTGCATTTGTTCTTTCTACTAATCCAATACTACATGCGACCAATAGTTTAAAAAACAAGGCTATAACTATTGAATTTAGCTTTCCAATTTTCATTTTTTCCTCCTTCTATTAAATTTAGTTAAATTTAAATTTTAGCCCACTTTATGAAAAATAAAATAAAATAAATTAGTTAGTATGTTGATGTAAAAAGTTAATATAATGCCTAGATTTGTACTAAAGTTTAAAACTTTTATTTTAAAAGCGTATCAGTTTAAGTTTTATTTTTATTATTTTTATTGTTAGTGTGAATTTGTTTTATGCAAATATAGCAGTAACATTGTTTGGAATTACAAGCTTGCTATGCAATCTGGCTTGTGATTTTAAGACTTGTTTCCAGTTTGCCAAAATATTTCAAATTGGTTATTTTGCAAATTGAATCAAAGATCTAAAATAATTAGGTCTTAAAAATAAAAGAGAAGCCATGCTCCCGCAATTTATTGGCTTCTCTTTCAAGTATTTTGACTATTTTGATATTGCTTTATTTTTTTTAATTAGGAGTATAAGGATTGGCAGGCTTAAAAGGCATAAAAATACCCTTTAGGCCTTTAAAGAAGTATCCTTTTTTGCTTGCTCCTGAGGCTATTTTGTTTTTTACTTTAATTGTCATGTCTTTTAAACTTTTACTAGATGTATTTTTCCATAAGCTTTTATTAAGCGTTTTAATCTTTCATTTTGTTCGTTAACAACGATTTTTTTGATTTTTGTTTCTTGCTCTTGAGTAAATACCTCGCTATACATATTACACAATAATGTTATTGCTGGCAACAGAATATATTTTGTTTTAAATATTCCCTTCTCCTTTTACCACTTATTTTTATTAATTTTATTATATTTAAAAAATAGATCTCTTTAATTAAATTACTCACGGTAAAAAACATTAATTTTTATTGAGTTTTTAAAAGAACTTAATTAAAATAAAATAATGATATTTAAAAATAGAAAAGAAGAATATATTTTTTTATTTAAAAAAGGTTTAAAAGATTTAGATATCGCTCAAATTTTAGGTGTTAGTGAATCTTTTGTAGCAAAAGCCCGAAATAAATATTTTAAATCCGGTGATTCTGTTTGTAAAAAGAATTCTTTTTCTAGCGACCTGGCAGAAGAAAGCACTACTAAAGTGTCTTTTAATGAGGACAATTTTAACAATTTAGTGCTGCTTGCTACAAAAAAGGCCTGTGAGCTTGAAAATGCCAAAAATGAGGCTGAAAGGTTATTTTACGAGATAGTTTGTTCTTTTATTGATTCCCACCACAGATGTAAAAATCTCAGTTTAGCGGCAATAAAAAAGGAAGTATTAATTTTGGATTTAAAAATTAGCAAACTTCAAAGCGAGATTAGCGCCAATAAAAAAAGAGGGCTTAAAAGCCAAGAAAGCCTTGAAAGAGAGCTTGCTGATAGGATTAAAAAGAGAGAAGAGATTGAAAAAAAACTTATTACTATTTGCATGAGAGAGGATTTTGATACTCTTGTTAAGCTTAAATCTGTTTTAAGTAGTAAGAATTTAAAATTGGAGTAAAATTTGAAATTCTTAAGATCATTAGCGTTTCTCAATCTTCAGAAAAAGTTTAAAAATAAGTTTAATATTAACATTTTGGATTATATTAAGCCAAAACCAACCAAAATTTGTTTTAAAGATTTTGAAAATAAATACTTAACTGCTAAGCAAAAGGAAGTTCTTTTTGACATAGAAAGTAACAATTATTCAAAAGTAATATTTAGCGGTGGGATTGCAAGTGGTAAGACGTTTTTAGCTTCATATTTGCTTGTTAAAAAGCTTATTGAAAACAAATCTTTTTATGAGCAAGATACCAATAATTTTATTATAGGCAACTCAATTGGTTTGTTGATGACAAATACTGTAAAGCAAATAGAGAAAATTTGCAGCTTGCTGGGAATTGATTACGAGAAAAAGAAAAGCGGGCAGTCTTTTTGTAAGATAGCAGGTCTTAAGCTTAATATTTACGGGGGTAAAAACAGAGATGCTTTTTCCAAGATTCGTGGGGGCAATAGTGCAATAATTTATGTAAATGAAGCAACAGTAATTCACAGAGAAACTTTACTTGAAGTAATAAAAAGGCTTAGAAAGGGTAAAGAAATTATTATTTTTGATACAAATCCGGAAAGCCCTGCGCATTATTTTAAAACCGATTATATTGAAAATACAGATGTTTTTAAGACATATAATTTTACAACTTATGACAATCCTTTAAATTCAGCAGATTTTATTCAAACTCAGGAAAAACTTTACAGGCGTTTTCCCGCCTATAGGGCTCGTGTGCTTTACGGGGAGTGGATTTTAAATGAATCTACGCTATTTAATGAGATGATTTTCAATCAAGATTATGAATTTAAAAGCCCAATAATGTACATTGATCCTGCATTCTCAGTGGGTGGAGACAATACAGCTATTTGTGTTTTAGAGCGCACTTTTGAGAAGTTTTATGCATATATTTATCAAGACCAAAAACCAGTAAGTGATAGTTTAATGCTTGCTTCCATTCAAGTTTTAATAGAAAATTTCAATGTAAATACCGTTTACATTGAGGAGAGAGACAGTACCAAGGGGGATGGAATTTTAACTAAAACAATTCTTTTCTTGAGAAACAAAAGCAGTCACTATTTTAAAGTTGCACCAATAAAACCTTTAAGCAATAAATTTAAAAGAATATGCGCGCTTATTCCTTTGTTTGAAAGCCGCAAAATAGAATTTTTAAAAATAATAAGTAAAAATGTAATATCTGATATTTACAGCTACAAAGGAGATGGCAAAACAAAAGACGATGCGCTTGATTCTCTTGCAAATGCGTATCTTCTTTTAACGCTAAATTATAAAGAAAAATTATTTCATTTCGGCAGGTTTAAATATTTATAATTTTATCTAAATTTTTAGTTATCAATTTAAGTTTATTGTAATTAATAATTGTTTAAAAGTTTTTGTCTTTTGTGCTGATTTTGCTAAAAATTCTTTTTTGCCTTGAATTTAGGCTAAATCAATATTAAATCAATATTAAATAAATATTAAATAAATATTAAATAAATATTAAATAAATATTAAATAAATATTTAAAACAATTAAATTTTTATATTAAAAAATGCAAATTTTTGTAAAAAATATAAAATTAATATTCAATCTTTTAAAGATTTTGAAAAATTTTTTTTAAAGTTTATTTTTTTGGAAAATATTATTGATATGATTTATAATTTAATTTTTATTATTTTACCACTAAGGAGTCTATTATGAAAAACAGATTTTTTCTATATTTTTGTTCTCAAACTTTGATTTTTTTAATTGTAATGCTTTTGGAAGCATAATTTTGACTTTGAAAAAAAGCTCAGTTTGAAATATTTAAGCTAATTTTTTTTAAAAGAGAGTTTATTTTACATCAATTTTGATTAGATTTTATTAAATTAGCATTAGAAAAATTTGCTAAGTTTGTCAAATTTGCCTAGTGTAATCATTTTTAAGATTTATTTTTTCAATCTATTCAAATGTATTTCTGGGGGAGTGAAATATGAGAATTACCGGTCTTCTTTTTTTTTTAATATGTCTTTTAAGTTGTAGTTCTTTTAATAAGTCGAGCAATAAAAGTTTATTGGCCAAAAATAAGCAAAAAGCATCAGATTATAACAGAGAGTATTATCAGAAAAACAGAGAAAAACTTAAATTAAGAGCCAGAGAGCGATATCGTAGAAACAGAAAGCTTTAAATTAACTAGAAAAAATTAAGTTTATTAAACTTATTAAGAATTTTTAAGTAATTTTAATATTAAATAATATATTTAAATTGAATAATAGGTTCATGAAAAATTTGTATGTTTTTTAGTTATTTGAAATAATTTTGCACTTTTGAAATAAATTAAATTTTCATTAGGAGAATATACATGAAGAGATATATTTATGTATATATCATTTCAGTAGCTGTAATTTCTTGTTATTTAAATGATTTTTCTGGTATGAAAGAAAATAACTGTAATAAATATGATTTAAGTTTTTTTGAGCTTTCTTTAGCTGAAAGAGAAAATGCTATTTTAAAAATTCAAAGAAAATTTAAGAGCTTGACTGACAAAATAAGCTCCAGGATATCTAATTACAGCGAGATTAAAGTTGGCAATTTTTTTAGCGAATCTAGTGAGCAAAAGATTAATCTTTTAAACAAAATATTAGAGATTTTAAAAATACAGCACGGGTTAGTAGAAAAAAGCAGCAATACTTTAAGTAAGCTTAAAATGTTAAGTGTAGGCAATTATGATGTTCTTGATCCACAGCCAGAGTTGAAACTTTTAAATCAAAAATATTCAGATATAGATGAAAAATTAAGAGAAATATGTAGTTGCATTCTTAGTAACAGCATTGACTTTAATAAGGTTTTAAATGATTTGATTTATTTAAAAGAGAGTGCTTTAGCACTAATTCAAAAATAAGTTTTCATAAATAGGGTCAAAATTTTGACCCTATTTGTGAAAAAGTTTAAAAATCAGTTATTCTTCTATAGGTTTTATTTCTGATAGGGCAAATCTTTCTGAATTGTTTGTATTCCACCCTAGCCATTTGTCGTTTTTAAAAAGATAGTTTCCCGCAACACTGTATATTGGAATTATTGGATAATCATTTTCAATAATTATTTCTTCTATCTTTTTTAATATTTCTAATCTTAGTTTTTCATCCTCTTCAAGATCGGATTTTATTATAAGCTCATCAAGTTCAGGATTTGAATATCCGTAAGATGCAAAATGTGAGTTTTTAGTTTCAAATATATTAAAGAATGCCATGGGATCTAAATAATCTCCTTGCCAGGACCTTACTGAGATCTCATATTGACCTTTTAAAATATTTGATATGTGGTTGACCCATGTTTCAGGCTCAATTTCTACATCAATATTTAAAACTTTTTTCCATTGGCTTTGAATAAAACTAGCAACTTCTTTTTCAAGGTCATTTTTATTGTATTTTATTGTAAGAGTTGGAAAATTTTTACCATCTGGATATCCAGCTTCGGCTAAGAGCTTTTCTGCTTTTCGCGGGTTGTATGGCTTAAGCTTTTTCCCATAATTATAGTTGTTAATATTAGGGCTTATTTTTCTTGTTGCTTTAAAGTTGTTGTCAAGAACTCTGTAAGTTAGAGTTTCTCTGTCAACCGCAAGAGCCAATGCTTCTCTTACTTTTACATTGTTAAGAGGTTTAACATTTGTGTTTAGTGAAAAAAACCCAATTTGATTAATGTCAGCTGAATAAAAATCTTCTCTTAAGATAAGCTCATTAATAAGGCTTAAGGGGATGTTATTAAAAATAGCATCTATTTCGTTGTGCTCGTACATACTGTAAATTCTGCGGGTGTCGTTTATAGTAACAAATATGAGCTCATTAATAGCAACGTTTTTAGCATCATAGAATTTTTCATTTTTTTCAAGAGATATTTCTTCGTTTAAGATCCTTCTTTTTAGCTTGAAAGGCCCGCTTGTAACCATGTTTTCTGAGCTTGTCCATTTGTTTCCAAACTTTTTAACAATGTGCGTAGGAATGGGTATAAATATTGGGTGTGTAAGCATGTCAAGAAAATATCTTGCTGGGCGAGAGAGAGTTATTTCTAAAGTTTGCTCATTGATTACCTTTACTCCAACTTCATCTGCATTTAATTTTGTTTCGTAAAATTCTTGTGCATTTTTTATCTTTGATGTTAATAGGTTAATATGTGGCACATCAAGCTCATTTTCTAAGGCCATTATGTAGGAATCTCTAATGGTGCTTGCTGTTATTTTAATGCCGTCACTCCAATAAATGTCGTCTCTTAAATGGAATGTATAGCAGGTGTTGTCGTAAGAAATGTCCCAATTTTTTGCAAGTCCTGGCCTGTATCCACCCGTTTTGGGGTCACCCCTTAAAAGCCCTACAAATAGTTCGTTTATAATTAAATTACCTAGCCTATCGCTGCAAAATTGTGGATCAAGCGATGTTGGTTCGTTTCCAATTCCAACACCAAAGACAATATCATCTTTTGGTTTAGACATTGCTGAGCACGAGATTACAGTAGCAATGCCCAGTATTAAAAGTCCTCTTTTTTTTATTATCATATCCTTATGACCTTCCTTTAGCTGATTGAATATCCTTTTTTTATTTCAAATATTCAATTTTTATTAGCAAATTATATTGCAATATTTTTGTAAAGTATTTTATTTCTGCTGCTGGGAATCCCAAAAGGCTTGTTGTTTTTCATTAAAAGGAGATTTAAGGCAAAAGGCTTAAAAAGACGCATTTTTTATTTTAAAACTACAAATAAGGCCTTAAGACCCTATTTGTAGTTTTAAAGAAGTTTTCAATGAATTGTTGATTTATAACATTAGACAAATATATATCCCTCTTTGTTTTTTTTCAAATAAAATTTTAACCTTTACTTATATGTTTAGGCCTGTAAAGGAAATAAAAATTTAAGTTTTAATTTCTTTTTTGTTCTTAAGGGATAAAAAGGGATAAAAAGAATAATTTTAAAGAATAAAACAAAGAGATTGATTTTTTGTATTTCTTGATAATGCTAAAAAATGAACTATAATGACGACTTATTTTAGCGGAGGTTTTGATGCAAAGGATAAGTATTTTATTAATGTTATTGGCGGTGTTTTCTTGTAAGCAGTTTGGCGATGTTAAATCGCTTACAGAAATTGATTCTGGGAATGGCATCCCTCTTGTTGTTAGCGATGTAGTTAAGGATTTGATTCCCAAAGAGATTTCTTTAACTCCCGAAGAAGCTGAAAAGCTAGAGTCTTTAAAAGTCTTTTTAAAAGATGCAATGAGTGTTAATGGTAGAGAAGAAGCTTTAAAAGCTGAGTACGAAAAATCTTATAAAGAATTTTTTGATTGGCTTTCTAAGGATGTTAACAGACAAAAAGAATTTATAAGCTCTTTTGACAATATTTCTAGCATTGTTTCTAAAGCAGTAGATGCAAGCAAAAAGCGACGCCCCACTGAGCAACAATCTTTAGGCTTTAAAGAATATGTTTGCTATAAAATTAAAAATAGCAAAGGGGAGGCTTTAAGTTTATTTTTCCAAAAGGTAGTTGATGCATTTGGTGCTGATCCTTACAAAAAAGATAATGATGAGAGTGTTCAAAAACCTGTAAAATGCAATGAAGAGATTTTTAAAGTAATTAAAAAAGTGCTTACTGAAAGCGAGAGTAACAACGAATTGAAAAATTTGAAAAATTATGGAAATGTTTAAATTTGAGATATGATTTTTTAAAGACAAGTTCTAGTGAGAACTTGTCTTTTTCTTTTTTAAAAGACTTTTAAGTGTCTTTATTATGAGTGAAGTCAATAACGCAAAGAGCAATTTACAAGATTTTAAATTTAATAATGTTAAATTTGCCAAGGAATTATCAACTCAAGTGATTAATTCTGCTTTAGAAGTAGAGACCAATTTAAATAAGGTTTTAAATGCAAATAATTTAAATGATGCTCATTTAAAGGTCCAAAAATCAAAATCAAAACTTGTTTCTACGATCAATCTAGCCAAAAAGCTAAACAATCATCTACTTTTAGAATTTGATAAAATTTCTGATTTTGACATTCCCATAACATTTAGGATTGTTGACAAGATTTTAAAAGTATTTTATTGGACAATAGTCAATTTTGATTCTCACACAGTAAGTGAAATTGACTCAGTAGGGTTAAAAGAGATTGATTTTTTACATAAAGATGAAGAAGGAATAAAATCAGCCGAAGAAGAGATTAATAGCATTGAAAATTTAAAAACAAGAGAATTTCTCCTTGGACTACTTTTGGTTATTAAATCTACATTTCAAGCAGACAGAGCTTTAATAAAAGCAATTAGAGCATCTCTTTTAGCAACATCTTTTATTGCTCAAAGGGGAATAGAAGGCAAGAAGACATTATTTTTTTATTTTTAGTTTAATTAGATTTTCTGCATTTCAATATTAAAAGGTAGAGAAACAGCTCTCTACCTTTTTAATATTTATTGGGATTGGATAAAGTATTAATTTAATTTTCTTTTTAATATCATTTTACAATGTCTATTTTTTAACAATGCTAGCAAAAGTAAGTAGAATATTTTGTAAGTTTTACTTATATTCTTTAATTAATATTAGCATAAATACTTTAAAACGTATTAGTTTTTTATAAAATTTTAAATCAATTTTAAATTTTAATATTTACATTTTGAATATCAATATTGTTTAATAATTAATATCAAATAATAACAATTTGAATAAAAAACTGTTTTTGATATAATAATGTATAATGATATTTAAAAAAATGATTAACGAATTTAAAATGGAAATAAAAAACAATAAATCCAAAATCAATCCTATTGATGTTTACAGATATTCAATTTTTTTTAGAAACTACATAGAAAGTACCGCAGAAGATGCACTTAAGAATGGAATTAATTTAAGCCTGCTTGAAAAGTCTTGCTTGAAAGAAAGCAGCAAGTCTCTTTTGGGGTTAAAGGTTCAGTTAAAAGAAGCTCTTCTTGAAGCAATGATAAGCTACAGATTTAATGGAGCAGGTTATATTTTGGTAAAACCCAAAAGTGAAGATGAAGATTTAAGCAAAAAGGTTAACAGCGAATTACCCACAGGTTTTAAATATTTGGATTTTCAAAAAATTATTAACAAAAGAGATTCTAGTTACGTGGAGTACCTTTCTAACTCAAAAGACCCGGATGATTTTGAGAGAGCAAGAGTTGTAAAAATAGATAAAAGCAGAGTAATAATTTATGAAAATTATGATTATGTTTTAGGCGAGCAAGAACCTGCTTACACGCAAAGTTTGCTGCTTAACATTTGTCTTTTAGAACAAATTTATTTAGAAATAGAAAAAAGAATAAGAAATTATAATTTTTTGTTTTACAAAGACGAACATTTGGTGGGACTTGTTGAATCTTTAGAGATTGCAAAAGAAGAAATTAATGTTTTGGCAAACAGCAAAGGCAAAATATTTTCTACCTTTTTTAAAGCTCAAGAGCCAAACAAAAGTTTTCAAGCATTAAGTAGCGTCTCTGACGAGCTTAGCAGAGAGCTTAGCAAGATTAAAAACACTCTAAACAATGATGGAATTTTTTACACAGCATCAGAGAATGCACGCCTAGAAGTAATAAAATATGATTTAGAGTTTTTAAAAGACGCATTTGAACTTGTTAAAGCAAAAATTGGCGCTGATACCAAAGAGCCTTTAACCAGAAGCTTTAATGAGCAAGTCAAAGGGCTTGGCAGCAGCGGCAAGGGAGATAAAAGCAATTATTATGATTATTTAAAAGGCGTTCAAGAATCTGTTGCTAATGCGTGCAATCTCAAGCTTAACAAATATTACAGATTAAATATGAAGTTTAATGAGCTTGAAGCTTTAAGCTATGAGCAAAGACTTCAAAAAGACAATTTGCTTCTTGATGTTTATTTTAAATATTTAGAGCTAATTAAAAATGAAAATCTAAGCGACAAGGCAAAAGAAAATTTAAAAGAACAATTAAGTTTGGTTATTTAAAAGGAGTAATTATGGAAAAAATGGCTTCAGGCACAGACAAAAACCAAGAAGATTTAAAAGAGTCTAAAAGTAAAAACAATGAAGTTTTAAGCGACTCTTTGGTTCGTGAGTTTTTGGAATATAAAAATCTCAAAAGTGCAAGTAATAACTTAACTGTTAATTATTCTCACAATGACTTAAGAGAATCTGTTGAGATAAATAAACTTGCAAATGATAATTTAAGTTTTGAGTATAATACAGAAAATCTTTTAGCAAAAGGGTATTCTTTTAAAGAGGTTGTAAAAGGACAAGCTGAAGAGCTTATTAGAAAGTATGTAAAATCAGCTCAAATATTTGCTGTAGCTGGAACTTACAACCTTGAAGAGATTGACCCGAGTTCCCGCGCAATACTAATAAGGCTTGCAAAGACTAACATTGATCAGAACAAGAATTCAGAAAATTCATACAAAGTCATAAATTTTCAAAGAATAAAATCAGATCAAAAAAATAATTTAAGAGACAGAAATGCTTTTTTTAACACATATCATGATTTAAGAAAAGCAATGCTTAATCAGTGGGAAGAGATTAAGAATGAATTTTATTGTAATAAATTAGCTTAAATTAGCTTAAATTAGCTTAAATTTGTTTGAATTTTTGTAATTTAAGCTTTTAATGAAAAATTAAACAAAAAATTAATTTAAAAAAGGAGATTATTAATGAGCGATTCAATTGATTTTCAAAAAGAGATAGAAAAGCTAAAAGCATCAAAAGTAGAACTTGAGAGCCAGCTTGAAAGTTTAAAGAAAAATCAAGCTCAAAAAATTGTTTTAGACAAACTGCAAAGCGTTAATGCTAGCAGTTACCCGGTATTTGAGAGCCACAAATTTCAAGACGAAGGGCTTTATTTTGCTCAAAAAGGCGGACTTAAAAGCTCTTCTGCTGATAAGTTTGAAAATTATCAAGCTTTAGATTTTTGCTACAAATGCGGAGTTAAGCTTATTGTTAACGGTTCAAATTTGCAAATAGCAAAAGGCGGTGGTAGTGATCTTTATGGGGTTTGTGTAGACTTTGACGATTTTTCAAGAACCGGCACGGTTGTTCCAATCACTTGTAGTTTTGAATGTGTTTTGATTACTAAAGACAAAACCATCAAAGCAGAAGACAAATTAATAATAAACAGCGAAGGGGTTTTAGAAAAATCTAGCAAAAATGCATCTGTTATTCACGCTTTAGCATTAGGTCCTGCTTTAGAATTTAAAGACAGAAGAGATGTTTATGGAGTTAGAGTTCTTTTTTTAGTCAAGCAAATAAAAGATTCAATTTAAAATAGGAGAATTTGAATGGATGAGAGCATATTAAATAACGACGAGTATGTAAACACAGTAAGGGATGTTTTAGTTAAAGAGTGTCCAATCCCAGAATATTATCATTTTCTAGATTCACAGCAAATACAAAGTAGCAATATTTCCCTTGGAAGCGACAGAATTATTAAGTGGTATTCTAATTTAACAGACATTCCCACATTAAAGGTTAATGATTTTAACACAGTCTCAACAATAAAGTTCCAAAGACAAATAGTAAAAATTAACTATTTACCTTTTCAGTATGCATTTACTTACTATGCACCAGATGGAAAAGTTAGCGTAGAGGCAAACACAAATATTAACATGAGAGAAGGGCTTTTAGGAGCAATAATTGAGATACAAAAGTTAATGAGTGCGCACTATTTAAGAGGTGGACTTACACTCTCAAGAGGCAGTAAAAGAACTCTTCTTGTTGATGAGTCTAACAATGAAACTATGTACGGACTTTTGAATCTTCCAAATCAAATAGATAAAACAGTTAAACAGACAAACATATTAGATCAAATAAAATCAATAAATGATGATCTTTCAAAAATTAATTTGGAAGACGAGAGAAGGGTGCCTTTTAAAATACTTACAACCAGTAAAATCAAAGGCCGCCTACTTGAAAGACTTCCAAACAACAATTATTCATACAAAGACATGCTTTTTGATTTTATAAGCGCAATTAATAATGATGCAGATATTGAGCTTGAGACTACAAATTTACTAGATGATGAAATTTTAATATATCCAAGAAGTAGCAAACTACTGCTTTTAAAAGACGGTCATCAGCCGATATTAAATTCATACACAGAAGTTTCAAGTAGCAATTTTAGAACAAGTTTTCTTGACTTTTCTATTGGAACAATTTTGGCAACAAAAAATTCAATCCTTAGGATAAAATTGAGCTAAAAAATGAATGACAGTAAATTAGATACCAATCAGGCCTTAAGTGCAAATTTAAAAACTCTAAAGAGTGAGAATTTAGAATCACTGCAAAGAGTGTATGAGCAAATACTTAAGCTTTTAATGCTTGATTTTAAAGATCTAAGTATCAAAGAATTTTTTTTATATTTAAATTTACTTGAAAATATTTTAATTCTCAAGAGAATAAGAATTGAAAGTTTAAATGATTCTACAATGTTTGTTTTAATTTATTATTTTATTGGTTGCGAGTTAAAAAGACGAAACAGATTAAAGGGTTTTAATTTAAATAACATTAAGTCTGAAAAATTTAAAGAGATATCATTGGAATATTTTCCCACAAATCTTGACTCTAGCAGCTGTGGGGGCGATTTTTGCAAATGCTTGGATGATTTAATAAAAGATTTAAGAGCAAAAGGCTCTCTAATAGGAGTAGTTAAATGAAATCTTTAGAGATGATTAATATTAGTTTAAGTAATATTATAAGTATATATTCACAAGAACTTTTTTTCTGTAAATTCAGAGTAATCAAAGATCCAATAAATGCATCTTATGAAACTAGATTTAAAAGTTCTGATACTGTTGTTTTTAAAGGAATGTTTTTGTTAATTAATCCAGAAGAAGTAGTTGAGATTGAAGGTGTAAATATTTTTGATCAAAATAGTTACGCCAAGGTGTATACTCTTGAGAATTTGGAATTTGAGTACGGAGATTTGGTTAAGATTTTTGATGATGTTTATTCGATCTTGGGGGTTCAAAAAAGTTACAAAGAAGGTCTAAATTACAATACTCTAGTTTTAAGGAGCTCTTGTTGAGTGTAAAGATTAAATTTAAAGACATTTCTTTTAATGCAGAAAATAGCATTAATATCAAATCCGAAGAAATTAAAAAAGAGCTTAATTTCAAACTAGCAAAGGCTTTTTACAAAGAGTTTTATTCTAATATTTTTTCAAACAAAGAAATAAAAACAGCTTTTAGAAAATCTATTCAAAAAGGACTTATTGAAATAAAAGATCAATTTAGAGTTTTTTGTAAAAATTATTCACTTATCATGCAAAAAGATCTAAGTCCAAAAAGAGCTTTTAAGGCCAAAGAGGCTAATAAAAGCATTGAAAAACCCAGGATCTAAAAGCAAAAGAAGGGGATAATCATGATTATAGGACTAAATGAGTCTGTACAGTTTTTAATAAAAATACTTACAAATTTTAAAAAATATTTATATCTTAAAGAAATAGAATTGGAAATCTTAAACACTTACAACCACCCGTATTTGGAAAAGTTTGCTACAAATACTAGCAATTTACTTGTATTAAAAAGTGAGTCTTTCGAAGGTCTTACCCCCAGAAATCTAAGGGGTAGAAATTCTTGTAAAGAGTTTAATGAATTTAGATTAAGGTTTTCGCTTTATTTTTTAAGTTTTGTTTTATTTAAAGCTTACAAAGATTCTTATGAGAACATTTGCAAAGTGTATGAACACTTTTTGGAATTTTTACACGAGAATAGATTTAAGTTTGAGTTTACAAAAGAGCTTGAAGGCGATTCTTATTTGCTTTTAACTTATTATCTTTGCTCGATTAGCAATTTAAATAATGATGGGCTTCTTGGTGTTTCTAATATGCACGCCAATATGTGTTTTAGTTTTAATCAGATTTTTGTTGCAAATATACAGGTTTTAAAACAAGAGAGATAAATTTTTTTGAAAAAATAGAAAGAAATAGAAAGAAATAGAAAGAAATTAAAAAAAAGAAATTTAAAAAGGAGTATAAATGCCAAAAGATACAATAAGCGTTAGTTTTGTGCAAAACAGACTAGCTTTCAATAATGTTAATTATTACAATCCGCTTTTAATCTACAAAAGCAATGTTTTAGCAAGTAAGCACTTAGCATTAAGTGTTACAAATTTACAAGATCTTCTTGAAAAACTTGAGATGCAAAAGGCCCAAGAGTCTGATTCTTCCAAGAAGAAAATAGCAGAAGAGCAGCTGAGCGCTTTAAAAAAATCAATGAGCGATTTTTTTGGGCAAGACGGGCTTAAGTCTGTTGATTTTTATGTTTACAACCAGATTAAAGAGATTAAAGATTTTTTAAAATCCAATTTACATCCGTTTGTAGTTTTTGTAAATCAAGCAGAAGATGTTATTAGTAGCGATTTTGAAGAGATTAGAAAAATTTGCAATTTTATTGTAATTTCTACTAAAGATGCCAATTTGCCTGATTTTTTAAAAGGCAAAGACAAAAGTGAGCTTAAAAATATTATTGCTGTTTACGCCGGCAAGCAAAATTTGCACCTTAAGTTTACAGCAGCGTATTTGCATCAAGCAAGTATTTTTCACGCTGTTAATCCTTATGGGATGATTTTAAACGCTGTTCCTGTTTATGATGATTCTCTTATTGATTCTCTTAGAAAGACCAATATTAATTTTTACTCACTTCTTAATGAAACCGGCAATGACGGCATTTTAGCTTTCAAAGAAGGGGTTAGTCTCTCAGGCGATCCGATTGATGAGACTTTTACGCTTTTTTACATTAAAAATGAAGCAATCAAAGAGCTTATTAGAATTTGGAATAAAAACAATAGAGCTAACAGCAAGCTTGGTTCTTTAAATTTGGACGGCAATTTGCCAAACGAATACACAGCAGGGCTTGAATGTTTTTTCCATGAACTTAAACAAAAAGGTCTTATTGTCTCTTACAAGGAGATTAAACTTAAAATTAACTCTTCTGAGGGCTTAAGCTTAAGCTTAGAGGTTGCGCTTAAGTACAATGACAGCTTTAATAGCGTTAATTTAATAATAACAACACAAGAGATAAACGAATATTTAAGGAGAGCATCATAATGAGAGAATATTATTCACTTGATTTAATATTTTTTAGCTTTAATGACAATTTAATAGACACAGGCACTCTTGAGTACAGCACAGAGCCTAATGTAATGGCTAAAGCAAGCACAGAAGACAGAAATTTTCCAATTCCAAGCTTTAGAGATCCAAGAACCGTTGTTCATATTTTTGATTTAGAAGTAAGCAAAGGGTCTCTTGATTACAAACTCTTAACAAAGCTAAGCAACGAGCAATTTTACGAGAATGTACCAAAATCTAAAAAGTTAAAAAGATTGGTGTTTAACGATCAAATGGGACTTAAAATTATTTCAAATAGTGCCTTTTTTGCAGAAATTCCAACTAGAAAGTATTCAGCTGATAATGATACTGTTAAGTTTACAATTCATGCAATCAATTGTGATGTTGAGAAAGCAAGTTAAAAGTGTTAAAAACAAGTTAAAATTGTTAAAAGCAAATTTAAAAGGATAAGAATTAAAAATGAGATACAAGTTAAAAATATTAACCAGAGCCAAAACACATACATACGTTTTAAAAGATATTCCCATGTACGATTGGGACAGCGTTTTAGGATTTGACGTTGAAAGAGATGAGCTTATTAGCAAGCTTAATGATCTGCGAACATTAAAAGAAATAACCAAACTAATGATCTCAAGAGGTTTTTTAGATGAATTTTACGAAATTTTAAACAAAGAGAGAAGATATTCTGAGCTTTACAAGTACGCTCTTCCCACAATTCTTTTTTCAGTTCAGTATTCACTTTTTGAAACAATTGAAGGTTTTAAAAAGCCCGGGTTGGTTTACATTGAAAGTTTTCAAGATAAAAACGGCGACTACATTAAGTATGACTACATTAATGAGCGCTGGAGTTATGATTTAATCACAAACAGCAAGCCTTCAGACTTAAACTCAGAAGATTCTTTAGAGCCTGGTTTTGAGTCTTTGTTGCAAGAAGGTAGCAATGAATAAGCAAGAGATTGCGACTAGTTATTTTAAATACATAGACTATTTGACAAGAGAAACTAATAAGTATTATTTTCCTGTTGTAATGGGCATTTGTACATACAAAGATGTTAAAAAAATGGGCTACAAGGAGCTTGTAGAGGTTAACCGAGTAGCCAATTTAAAGCTTAACAAGGAAATATACGAGAGGTTTTTGTCTTTTAGTAGCGTGTTTTAAAGGTTTTTATGTACGAAGAAAACAATAATGAGAATAAATTCACAATTACATTAGAAGGCGTTCTTGACAGAAATGCCACAAAGAGTAATTTAAAAAAAGAGTTTTTAAGTCTAAAAAGGGAAAATTTTTTCAGTCAGGGTTTTGGTGGTTTGGGTGGAAAAGGTAGTAAGGATTTTTTATCCTTAAGCCTTGAAAAACTTGAAAGTTTGAAAAGACCCAAAAGTGATAATTCTAAAAAATCAGCAAGTTTTAAATCTTTAAATGTTTTAGGCAAAATTGATTCTTTTAAGGATTTTCTAGGTCCTGATTTTCAGAAAAACAATCCAAAAAGCGTTTTAAAAGATTTGGATTTAGACTTAGATTTAAAAGACAAAATCGCTTTGCCTGATGGGCACTTAAATAAGAATAAAAGTAGTCTAAGCTCTTATTTAAAGCCAGAAGTAGATAAATTGGATCTTGGCTCTCAAGAGCATTCATATTTTAAAACTGAAAATATTAAAAACACTTTTAAGCAGAATTTTGTTAATAATTCTGGTGAAGCTCAAACTAATCTACCAAAAGACTTTAGATTAGATTCCAATTTTAACAAGACTTTCCCTTTTGGGGATTTGCAAGAACCATTAGGTTTAAAAAATGCAAACAGCCAGATTGTTTGGAAAAATTTAATGTCTTTTAGAGATCTTTTTAAAGACTCAAGCCTTGTAGATTTTTTTAATATAAAAAATGGTTTTAATGATTTAAATTTGCCTTTAGAAGAATTTAAAAATTTAAAAGACAAAAAGACTGCTCTAAGTCTTGAAAATTTGGTTTTCAAAGATGATCAAAAAGAAAGTGCAAATAAAATACTAAAAAGAAAAAGATCTTTTGAAACAGAGCTTGAGAGAAATGATTTTTTAAGAAAACTTTACATTCTTCAAAGTTCACAAAATTCAAATCCAGATTCAAATTTAAATTCAAATTCAAATGATTTCTCTTTTATGGTTGAGCTTGCACAGAAATTAAAAAACGAAGGGCATGCCAAAAATGATTCAAAAGCAATTAGCTTGGTAAGTGATTTTCTAAGGGGTGAGAATAATTTAGAAAAAGTTTTAAGTTTTAGGATGCCAACAATGTCTTTAAAGAGTCCGGGGCAGCCTGAAGTTTTAAATAGCAAAATAATAAACACTGCCTTTGAGCCTGGATTAGACTCAATTTTGGAAAAAACTTTAGAACTTTTGGAGTGGGCTAAAAATTACGATTTTACAAGCAGTGTGCTAGACCCATTAAGAAATACTTTTTCAAATCTTGGTAGTATTTTGGCGCAAGCTTTTGAAAGTTTACCTTTGGTTGAGCACATGACAAATTTGCTAAATAGCGCTAGTGAATTAAATTCAAGAGGAATTGATGACGATTCTAGAATGCCTTAAGTGCAAAAGAGGTTTTAAGTGATTAAAGAGCAAGCTAGTAAGTTAATAAAAGAGATTGTAAATCAAATTTCAAGTTTAGCAAGCATTTCTAATTTTGTTTTACTTTTTCCAAGGCTTGATTTTAAAGGCCTTGGGTACATTCCCCAGCTATTTTTTATTTTTGTAAAGCACGATCTAATAGAAGAAAATCTCTCAAGTGTAAGCTCAGCCCGTGCAGTAATTGATTTTACAAATACAAAAAGTGAATATGTAAACTTTAACATTACTCCAAGGCCTGAGATTGTAACAATTAATAAAGGGATTTTGTCATCTATTTATGATCAAACTTTGATAAGAGCTTTAAGAGAAACTCCTTTTATGAATAGTGCTTTAGAATTTAATAGCAATTTTATAAAAATGCAATTCAGGCAAAGGTTTAATCTGGGGGTTTATTACAGCATGTACAGCCCTTCGGTGGGGTTTCACGAGGTGGTAAGCATTAGTTCATTAAAGCTTAAAGACACAGTTTATCTAGAGGAGGTTGAAATTAGTTTGCAAGTAAAAATTTGCAAAACGTTTAATATTTTGACTTATAAAGGTTAAAATATTAATTAAAAACATCTAAATATTAGGAGAATATTAATGATAAAATTTAAACTTATTTTAATATTTTTTTTATTTATTGTTTCAACGACATATGCAAGTGTTGCAAGACCATTTGATTTTAGAAAATGGAATTTCAAAAAAGACATAGATTTGGCGTATGTATTAATGCATGATCTTGACAATGGGATTTTAATCAAATCTCAAGATAAAGCTGGCAGCATCAAAAGTCAAGAAGTGCTTACTAAGCTTAATGCACTGAATGCCTATTGTAATAATTTGCAAAGAATAATAAAAGCAAAACTTGTTAGGGGTAGATTTCAAAAAGAAGTGGAATTACCACTACTTAAGATTATTAGAAAATATAAATATTTAACAAGAAATTACAAAAACAAAAGCCTTATTGAAAATCCGGAATATACGAAACTTATTGCAGAGAGAATTATTAAAAAAGCTCTTTTTCTGGAAAACTATTTTCAATCCAATAGGCTTAAGAATGTAAAATCTGGTGAAAATATTAAAAAAAGAATATCTGACAATCAGAGCAAACTGAAGTCTTTAAGGAGCAAGCCTAACAAATCTGTTGGTTCAAAGTTTTCAAAAAACTCAAGACCTTCCAAAAGCCCACAAGGTGTAAAAAAATGCAACAAAAGACGAATCTTAGATAAGTATGATCTTAACGGTGCAGAAAGTGAATTTTTAGATGATCCAAGCCAAGAATCAGACGAGCTAGAAAGAGAGTACCAAGACGATGAGCTAGAAAGCGAAGATCCAGATGATGGGGAAAGAGAGTACCAAGATGATCGAGAAAGCAGAGACGATACATTTAATGAAGACCAGAGTGAAGATGAGTTTTTTGATTCTCTTGAAGATCAGTTTATTTAAATTTTTGAATTTGAATATTTTTTTGATTTGCTTTGGAAGTTTTTAATCTTTTAAGTTTAACTTTTTAAGTTTAATTTTTTAGGCTTTAAAGCCAGAATAATTTTTATTTGGAGAATATTAATGAGACAATTAATTTTAATTTCTTTTTTATTTTTAAGTTTTAATTTATATTCTTATGATCTTCAAGATGACGAAGAGATTGCAGTCAAGTTTTTATACGAAGAAGTAAAAATTAGTGGCAATTTAAACGAAGATCATTCTGTTTCTTCTGCTGAAGGGTTAATACAAAATGTAATTAATAAAATAGGACCTGAGAATATTTTAAACATTGAGCATAGCATAACTTTTAATGGTTTGTCTGTAATGGTGATCTATAAAGCCAAAAAGCAAAGGTAGCAAGGCATTTACAAGTTTAAGGCAAGTTGGTGGCATTTGTGAGAAAAGTTTGTACAATTTTTATTTTATTTTTTTGTTTGTCTTTCAATTTGCATTCCTATGCTGTTGAGAATGGTGTAGTTATTAAGGTTAAAATTTTCAATTTTAAACTAAATCAGCAGAGATCTTTTGAGGAATTAGAGAGAGATTTAAGACTTTTTATTCAAAAGATAGGTTCAAAAAATGTGTTAGACATTAATCATAAGATTTTGTTCACCGGGTTAGAAGTTGTAGTGATGGTGATTTACAAATCAAATAAGGAGTAAAAAATTAAATTTTGCTTTTAGGCTGATTTGTTAAGAATTTAATCAATCAATTTAATATTGATTTAAAAGGAGTTTTATTTAAAAAAGATGTTAATATTTCAGTACGATTTTAAGATTGAATTTTACAATACAGTTAATTCTAAGAATAGCATTGGCGGCAGGCTTTCAGGCCTTAGGCCCAGAGTTGTTATTACCACTCAAAATGGTGCTCCTGATTTGAATATTTTTATTCAAAATACATATTCTGAGAATAATTTAATAACTAGTAAAAAGGCTAAACTTCAAATTTTTAATGTGCCTTTAGATTTTTCTGATTTTAAAACTGCAGACATTGTAAAAATTTATTATAAAAAGTTTTCAGATCAGCAAGATTACCAGTTTATTATGGCTGGGTATTTGGGAGCGCCTGTTGAGAGAATTGGTGGGGCTGAGAATTTTAGTTTTGAGTGTGAATTGTATCTTTTGTCCAGAGCAACCTTTTTAGAGAGAAAATTTGAGTATAAGAATTTCAAAGGCAGCACTATTGCTGATGCAATAAATTATGCGTTTAAGGACAAAGCAATTTTTTTTATGAATGAGCTTGAAAAAACAAAAGTGATCAAAGAGAGCTTTGCTTGTAACTCGCCAAAAGGATTAATAGAATACCTAAGGCGGCAAGGATACGTTGACGCTGTGATTGTTGATATTGGAAATCCCGGGCAAGATGTTGATTTGAAATTTATTTTCATGAATTTTGAACAGTTTGGCGCTGCTGAGTACAAAAGACTTGAAGATTATGGGCTTTTGTTTGTACCTCAAAAGGATGCTTTAGGTTTTAAGTCTGGTTTAAGTTTGTATCAAGCGCAAGTGATGTTTACTCACAACATTAAGATTGCAGATAATCTAAGCTTTAAAGACAGACATGGAAATACTCTTGACTGCAAGGTTAAAAACACCAGTGCCAGATTAAGTAGTACCAGAGAGTGTGTTTTAAACCTAGAGCTTTACTCTAAAGGGGAAATGTATTATGCAAAATAATGATTTTCGCACAGGGTCAGGCAGCCTAAAAGGTTCTTCTACTGGTGTGTTAAAGCAATTTCTTTTTGAAAATGTTTTTATTTGTAGAATAGGTGTTATTAAAAGTTTTGACTTTGAAACTCAAAAGGGCGTTGTTACTATTAAAGAGTACGAAGGGTTAGAGATTAGTACTTGTAGTATATCTAACTTTAATTTTGATTTAACAGCAGAAGATGAGGTGATTTTACTTCAAAGTAATTTTAATATTTTCCAAGAAAGTGATAATAATCATTTTGATAAAAATTATTTCTACATTCTAAGTGTTCTTAATCCTAAAAAAATTGGCATTAGGCTTGATCAGTTTGAATTGAGCGTGCAAGAGCTTGGTGCGCAAAGTGAGAATATAAAATTTAAAGCAAAAAAATTGATCATTGATGTGGATAATATTGAAATTAAAGGCAATTTAAAGATTAATGGAACTAAGTTTGAAAATCATATGCACAGTTCTGGTACTCTAACTTATGTTAATAGTAGTGGTGTGCCAACAACTACAACCGGAAAAACAGGCCCGATTGCTTAAAATAGTTTTTTCTTTTGCTTTTTCTTTTTTAGTGTAGCTTTGCCAAAGATTTATTGATAATTTTTTTCTACCAATAAGATTAAGTTTATTACCTGGTTTGCAAATTCTTTTGTTGCGTTAATTATTTTGCTGATGCTGTTGGTTGTTAATTTGGACTCAGCTTTTAGTTGTTCTTTTGTGTTTTTGTATTCATTTTTAACTTTAGTAAATTTTTCAGCCAAAACTTTATATTCTTGAGCTGTCAATTTGTTGTAAAATTTTGGGTTTGGGTGAAACTTAAAGCCCAAGTCCCAGTCTATTTGACTTGAATTTTCTTTTTCCTGCCATTTTTTAGCAGCATCTATGACCTTTTTTATTGTGCTTGTTCCTAGGGGATCTTTAGTGTCTTCAAAAATAAGCTCACTTTTGTTTAGCTCTTCGAGCAATCTGTTTTTTATTATTTCTATGTTCTCGGTATTAGTATTATTAATGTTGCTCTCAGTTGATTCTTTTTTTGCGCTTGGAGAGTTTTCTTGATCCTTTGGTAAATTTTCAAGCTCTCTAAATTCTTTAGATGTTTCTAAATTTTTTATTGCATTTAGCGCTTTATCTAGAGAGTCTCTAACTTGCTTTAAGTATTCTTTTGTTATGAATTTGTCATCATTTTTTAAGTGAGTGGTGTATTTTTGGTTTTGTGCTAAGGTTATTGTGTTTTTGTTTAAAGTTGCATTTTCTAAAGAGTTATTTCCTAAAGTGACATTTTCTTCTTTGTGGTCAAAAATTTTGTCTTTGTTGTTATTAATTTCTTCTTCTTCAATTGTGGTAAGTATTGTTTCGTTGGTGGTTGTTGAAATTTTAAATTCTACTGTAGTTGGATTTAAAAATTTTTGCATATTTTCGCCCAATTCTTGATCTGTGATCTCGTCAGAAGCTCCAATTAACAATAATTTTTCTTGTATTTTTGCAATTTCTTCTTCTGATTTTGCCATATTTGCTTCTTCTGGTTCTTCTAGTGGCATTAAGCTTTCGCTGCCAAATTCAGATTTTAAGGACATCTCTTGTTTTCCAGGTTCGATTTTTTCAATTTCTAAAATAGGGGGTGTGCTTTGATTTATGTTTGATTCAGGTTCTTTTTTTAATTTAGGGTCTGATTCAAGCTGCAAGCTGTTCTTAATGACTTCTGAAATATTTTTTAATTTATATTCGTTTAAGGCTTTGTTTTTATCGTTTGTATCCATATTTGCATTACAGCTAATAACTAGCAGCAATGTTGTAAATATTGCAATTTTTAAAGCTTTTCTAAGCTTGCCGTTCAAAGCCTCTCACTCCTTTAAAAAAGAATATTGAGAAACATTATACCACATTTTTTGCATTTTGATTTTATTTTTAAATATAAAAATCCCCTTTAAGGGGATTTAAGGGGGTATCATAGATTTTGTACTATTTTTTTAAATTTTTATTCTTACTATTTTTTTAAAATTAAAATTTAACAATATATAATGCGTTGCCTTTGGCTCATTTGTAATTTGGTGTTGAAGTAGTGGTGCTGTTTTTAAATTTTCTAAATTTTTCTAAAACTCTAAGCACCATTCTTCTTTTTTATATTGATACAAAGGATTTGCTTTGTACTAAGTGTACAGCATACTTAGAATTTTTCAGATTTATCAATAAAGGAGAACATCGGATGAAAATCGATGTTCCTTTGAATATATTAAGATATTTAAATGTAGGCGTAAGATTTTAACTATTAGCTAATAAAATGCTTTTAAAATATGAAAATGATTTAATTGCTCTGCTCACTCTCTTCATTTTGATCATCATCATCTTCTTCTTCGGGGTTGTTGTCAGCATTTTCTTCTATTGAGGCTTTTGATTGTGGGTTTTTCTTTTTTTCATCTTTTTTTTCTTGTTCTAATTCTTTGTGCACATTGTTAAGAATAGAATCTATTAAAATCCCACGACCAATTGCACTGCAAGACACAATAAATATTGAAAATGAAATAAATATTATTTTTTTAACCATTTAATCATTCCTTTAACCTAAGCAATTTAGATGTAATTATATATCATTGGATTTAATTAATCAATTAAATGTATTTTATTTTTAAAGCCCGATTTAATTTTACACTAATTCTTTTTGAATTACTAATTTTAGATTATTTAAGTCTGTTATTGTGTCTAAAATTTTAGTGAAATTTTTATTCATTTGAAAGACTTGTTCGTGAGGCAGTAGGTCCAATTCTATTGTTTTTTCGCTAATAGTCACTTTGTTGTAATCTATTGAATGATAATCTTTTTTGTTTTTTATTTGAAATCTATAGATAGGATTTAAGTATTTCTCACCAGTACCCTTTTTAATTGTGTCTTTAAGGTCTTTTAAAATATAATCTTTGGGTTTTTGGATGTCGTTTGGGGGATTGAGCATGATGTTAATAGTGTTGTTGTTATTTTTATCTTTAAGGGTTAAGACAAATAATAAGTCTTGATTTTGGAAGAAATTCTCAATATTTTTAATTTCTTTGAAATTTTTTAAAGTTGAGCTTTTTGGATTTTCTGGGGCTTTAAAGTCTAACAATTTTTTATTTATTAAGATGCTCAAAGACTCCACTTTCCCCTGTGTGGGCAAGATTTTATCTTCTGGTTTTAGAAATTCCTTTTCTCTTGTGATGCTAAAATCAAGAGTGAATGTTTGAATCGGATAAGCTTGCTTGTAGTACTTCTCAATGCTTTTTGGAATTTGATTTGATTCCCTTATTTCTACCGTTTGAATTGATACCGTAGGGATTATTTTTGCTGCATTTTGTTTCTGTTTTTCAGGCTCTTGTTTTTCAATATTTTGTTTTTCAGATTCTTGCTTTTCAGATGTTTTTTCTTTGGTTTTTTGTTCTTTATTTATAGATAAATCACAAGACAAGATCAAAATTTCTAGTAATATTAAAATTACTTTTTTGCTCATTTATTTCTCCTTATCCTTTGGTTTTTTCATTATATAATTAATATTAATTATTAATAAGTTGTTTTAAAGCTAATTTGATTAAATTTATTAAAAATAATAGAAATTAATTATTGAAAAAAGAAGTTCTCTAATGCAAAAGAACTTCTTTGGAGGTAGTTAAAAGTAGTGTTATTTCATATTGATTTAAACAGTCTACTGGCCTTGATGAAGTATGTAGCTATTCTTAAAGTATAGCTCACATTTTAAAATATGAATTTTACTTATTTTTAAAATTTGTACAAAGAAGGCTCGCGTTGGGAGCCTCTTTGAAACGTGTGTGGGAAGTGTTTAAGTTTAATTTTAATAAATAATTATTTGATAAATTCTTTTAGCCTTGAAGCATTGGTCAATATTTTTAGTGCATCGTAAATGCTTTGACTTACTTTAATGTAATATTTTTTATTAGAATAATTAGAGTAGATAAGTTTAATTTTATTTAGACTTTTTTGAAATTTGGCAAAGTTTAAATATTTCCAGCTGTGATTGGTTGATACGTAAAATGAGCTTCCAAATTGCAAATTGCCTTCTTTGTCGTTACTTAGAATTGCCTTATTGATGCTTAACAAACTGTGATAATGAAACAAGGGCATTAAATTCAGTTCTTTTTTTTGTTTATCTTCAAAATTTAAACAACATCTTATGTAATTATTTTCATAAAAATGATTAAAATCTTTGTGATTTTTTAATTGAAGTAGGTTTTTTAAACCTTTTTTATCCATACTGGTTTTGTGAGCCAATATGCTAATTGATTTTAGCTTGCCTTTTGTTAGTGTGATTTTATCGTATTGGCCTAAATAGTTTGCTTCTGATTTTATTTCAATTGCTGCTTTTGAATCTATGCTGTAAGTTCTAATGTAAAACTGTGCACAAAGAATGGGATTTAAAGGCTTTGCATGTTCATTTTTGTAAATCAGGTTGTTTTTAATTGCACTCATATTTATCTTTTGTAATATTAAATTTATTTAAATTATTTTTTAAAATATTAAAATTTATGTACATACAAATATTTAATTATTCCTCAGTCCAAATTTATTTGTATAAGATATCATTTTATACGGATTTTATCAATAGTTTGTATATTGTTTAATAATTTTTTTTATTTAGAACAAAAAACCAATTGATATTGATTATTTTAAGATTATATTTTAATATAATATCAGTTTTAAAGAAGGAGAATAAACAATGACAAAATTAATGTACGCTATATTTTTGAGTGCAATATTATTTGTTGCTTGCGAAACTACAAGAATTTCAGATGAGATGGAAAATACTAGCGATGAAGATTCAAAAGTTACAGCTCCAATGACAGATAAAGATATGATGAAGTCAATGCCAGACAAAAATACCAAATCAATGAAGCAACCTATGACAAAGTCAATGAAAAAGTAATAATACTTGCTTGTAAATTAATTTAAATACAGTACTAATAACTATTTATTATTTTGATTTAGAAAAATTAAATTAATATTAAAATTAAATATAAAAAAGGGGAAAGAGGTTTTTAAACCCCTCTCCCCCCTTTTGAATGCAAAACCAGTATTACTGAATTGGAGCAAGAATATTGGTAGTCGTGTTTACTAAGTCCAAAATTATATCGTGAATGTTTGCAAATTGAGCTCTTGAATTTTTTGATCTTAAGGTGTCATTTAATTTTGAAACGTCAGTTTGTAAGTCAGGGTTAGTATTGTACTCGTCAATAAGGTCATCTGTGTCTTTTAGCCATTTTTCTTTAAGTGATGTAAGTTTTTCAAAATCATTGTAGAGTGTTTCCAAATTAGGTTTGTTTAGCTGTTGTAGTTTATCTTTTACATTTAGTATTTTTGCGCTGATTTCTTCCATTGCTAATTGAATGCTAAAGCCTCTGTTTATAAGAGTTTCTTTAACCAAACCTCTGTAGTTTGAGTCTTGGCTGAGTTTTGATAAAATTTGCCCAAGATTAAAAATTTTTCCTTCGTTGAAATTTAAAGATGTGTAAAGCATCCTTCTCTCTTCTGTATATTCGTGGCTGTCAAAATGCACTGTTGAGTTTGCATTGAAAAATATTTTACTAAATATTTCTGCTCTCATTCCAAATTGGTCATTAGGTTCACCCCTGGAAGAATCCATTTCGCTTATTTGAATAATATTCTCAGATCTGTCCAGTATTTTTTGTATTAGCTTTGCAACTTCAGGATCTAATATTTTTTTTGGAGCATTGTTGGCATTAGCGTTGGGATTATTTTTTTGTTTTGAAGCCTTTGAATTTGCTTTATTTTTTCCAGCTGCGGGCTTTGTTGGATTTTTTAAATTATTAATAGCAACAAGCAGATTTTCTACTTTTCCTTTCCTTTTCTCTTTTTTATGCTTTTTGCTTTCATTGCTGTCTTTGACTTCCAGAGAGCAAGAAATCAAAATTAGCACAGTTAATACATGCAATAAAAATATTGCAATTAATTTATTATTTTTCAAAATGTTATCCTTCAATAAAAATTTTAAGTAATTTATATTAATTAATAATTTTAATTACCCCATTAATAACTTTAATTCAAAATTGTTATTGTACAAGAAGAATTCAAAAAAAAAGAGAGCATGCGCTCTCTTTGGGTACAAGGTCTTATTTTTTAATTATTATTAAATTTAAATAATGTGTCTAAGTGAAGTAATGTTTGCTCGGATTTCAAGCAAAGAGAAATCATAGTATCTTTATATGTTTGCTCAATGTGGTCGTTTAGCTTTTCTGTATTGTATTGTAGCTCCAAGGTAGCATTTGAGCTTTTAATTAGTGTTTCTATTGTGCTAAGCCATTCTTTTTTTATTAAGGTTAAATCAACAATTAAATTATAAATTTCTTCCAAAGTATTTTTGTTAAAATCATTTGCTTTTAGCTTATCCATGTTGATTGCTAAATCTTCAAGTGCAACTTCAAATCCTTGTTGGATTCGTATACCACCTGATATTTTTTTTATTGTATCGTGGGCTTTTGGGTCTTTGTAAAGTTTGTTTACAATCTCTGCTAAATTGAAAATATCAGTGGTGTTATAGCTTAGTGATGAATAAAATTGTCTTCTCATTTTTTGAGATTCTGCGAGGCTTGAGTTCATTTTTTCTTGAAGCCTTGTGCCATTTGTGGAGTCAATTTTGTAAACATTAAGCAGTTCAAACATGCTATTTTTTAGTCCAAATTGGCTGGGTATTTCTGTTTGAAGTTTTTCTTTTTTTATTATTGTCATTTCTCTTGCTAAAATTTCAAAAAGCTTGTCAATTAGATCCGCTTCGCCTTTGTTTGAAACTTTTAAGTTTTTTGTTGATCTTTGATCTTGTGTTTTTGTGCCTTTTTGAGGACTTAATTCATTGTATTTTGTTTCCGTAAAGCTTGCTACTTTGTCTTTGTTGTCTTTGTTGTTTAGATCGCAAGAGAAAAATGTCGTTATCCCCAATGTTATTAATATTGATAATTTTATTTTATTCAAAATTTGGTCCTTTAATAAAAATTTTAAGTAACTTTAATTATTTAAAATTAATACTTAATGATTTAAATTTAGTTCAAATTTGAAATAGAACAATAAAAAAAAGAAGAGTCCAGTGCTCTTCTTTTGATTAAATAGTTGCAAAATAGTTTATTTTCGTTTTTTAAATAAACTATTTGAATTACATTATACTAATGTATGCTTCAAGAACAGACTGGCGAGCATTTTGCATATTATCTAGGTATCTTTTTTTAATGTACTCTGCTAAGGATTTGGAATCGCTTAAACTTGAATTAGAGCTAGCATTAGCAATAAGCCCATCAGCTTGTCTTGACCATTCTTTTCTTTTATCTAATATTTGATTTAGTTTTGATTTAAGCTCTTTTAGCTTCATGGTGAAATCAAAACTGTTGATTTTAGCGTTTAAGTAATCCTGGTTAAAGATTTCAATTTTTTTATTTATTTCTTCTAGTGCAAGTTCGAAAGAAATTTGTGTTCCAAGCCCTGATATCATTAATTCTCTTATTAAGCTGTGATTTTGATTCTCATTGTAAAGAGCTTCCATTATTGATCCAAATTGTTCAATTTTGTATTGATCAAAATCCATAAGCGCATAGAATTTATTTCTTTCATTTTCTGCTTCTGGTGTGTTAGAGTTAAGCTGTGGCGCGTAACTTCTGTCATAAACTTTAGCACTTGAAATAACATCTAGCAGTTCAAATGCAGAATCTTTCATTTTGAATTGATCGTAAGTTTCTCTAAATCCAAAGTTGTTTTGTGTTTTATTTTTTTCTTCAGAAATTGCTCTAATAAGTTCGTTTTTTAATGTTTGTAATTTACTGCCAGAAGATGTTGTTGTTTGTACAGCAGAGCTTGAATTTGTTTGCTGTCTTGTTGGTTGACTAAAGCTGTAGTTTAAGGCAAATGTTGGCAGCCCGCTATTTCTGCTGTTAAAAGTTCTTGTATTTCCGGGTACGGTTGTAACGGCTTGAATAGGTATTCTTTGTTTTGTTAGTGATGCAGCTCTTGCTGCTGTTGTTTTTGGCAGATTTGACAGATCTGCGCTAAAACTTAAGCTTTGCAATTGTGGGCTTGGTGCTGCTTGTTGATTTTGCGATCCTTTATTTGGTGTTGTTTGTGGTTGATTTTGCGATCCTTTATTTGGCGCTGCTGCTACTGTTTTTGCCGCTTGCGATTGTTTTTTTAGCTCTGCTGCTACTTTGTCATTGTCAGCAATTGGTATATTTTTTGCAGCATTTGAGTTTGTATCAGCACTTGTTGTTTCTTGATCATCTGCTGCCTTATTAAGTATTCCTTTTACTTTGTTTTTATAATCTTCGTTTAGATTGGCATCAATCGTGCAAGAAAATAAAAACAATCCCAAAAGCTTTAATTGTATTAATGGTTTGATTTTCAAAATACTATTCCTCGATTTCTTTTTAATGAATTTTAATAATCAAAATTAATTAAAATTTAAAATTAATTATTAATTAATAAAAACTTAGTTCAAATTAAGTAATAATCAATAAATATAAATAAAAAAGAGCAAATACTTTGCTCTTTTTTATTTATTCTACTACTGGCCCTATTATTTCTCTATTTTTGCGACAAGTTCTTGTTTTGAGCCAATCAAAGCACGAACACATAAATGAACACAAAAGTAACGTTTTTCCCAGTTTAGTAAACGCCAATTTGTATTTTTTCAAAATATATTCTCCTTTTGTAAAAATGTAGTTCTGGGTACAAAATAATTTTTATTACATATTATAAATGTATATCAAATTATTTAAAGTTTAAATTTAAACTATTATAAAAATTGAAAGACATTGTTGTGTTTTAGTTTGGATTTATTTGAATTTAGATTATGAGTCTAAAAAAAAAGAGAAGAATTAACTTCTCTTTTTAAAATATCAAGTGCAACATATTATTTTTTTTCTTTCTATTAGTAAAAGGCAGGTTTTAAAGTATCAAAATCTTTGTAATATTTATTAAAGTGTTCTGCCAGTATTTTCTCATTATCTTGAGTATTTTGATTGTAAACTTTAAGAGTTTCGTTTAAGGTTTTTTTAAGTCTTTGTTTTATCTCTAAGTTGGATTTTATTTGCATTAGCAATGATTTAGATTCTTCTTGACTTAGATTTTCTACTCCATTTTGTATTAATTCTAAATTTTGCTCTATTTGGAATTGAATGCCCCATGATATGTGATAAATCAATCTTCCAATTATATTGTAATGTTCGGAATTTTTTTTAAGTATTTCAAGAATTTCTTTTAATTTTTCTATATTTTCTTTTTTATAATCTAAAGATGAGTAAAGCGTTCTTTTTATTTTCATTTGGATATCTTCATCAATAAGATCGTAAGGACCAACTTTAAAAGTGCTTAGGAAATCAAATTTTTCCTTAGCAATTTTAGCTATTTGTATATTTTCTTCTTTTTTTTGATCTTCCAGTTCCTTACCAATTGCTTTTAGCTCTGAAGCGATAGTTTCCATAATTTTTTCATCAGAAGTGCTAAGGTCTCCAGATTTATCTTCAAAATTTTGGGTGTTTTCCCCCGGATTGGTGATTTTTTTTGGCTTAGTGTTTGCATTTGCTTTAGGATCGATTTTGCTAAAAGGTGCGCATGAGGTGCAAATTAAAGTTAATATCATTGCAATAATATTAATCTTGATTATATTTAGTTTGGCTTTTTTCAAAATACTCTCCTTATAAATTAAAACTAATATTAATTAATTCTAATATAAAATAATAATATAACTATATTACAATAATTGTCAAATAACAATATTATTATTTAATATTTAAAGATTAAATTTTATTGTTATTTTTAGATTGGATTTATTTGGATTTATTTGGATTTGGGTTGTGAGCCTAAAAAAAAGAGAAGTTTTAGCTTCTCTTTTTTAAAATATAAAGTTCAATATATTAATTTTTTTATTAAAATTAATAAAAGGCAGATTGTAAAGAATCAGAGTCTTTGTAATATTTATTAAAGTGTTCTGCTAGTACTTTATTTTCTTGAATGTTGTTAGTATTTTTACGGTAATCTTCAAGAGTTTTGTTTAGGGTTTTTTTAAACTTTTCTTGTAGCTGTAAGGCAGATTTTACTTGTTCTAGCAACGCCTCTAAATCTTCTTTTGAATTTTCTTTGCTTAGAGTGTCCAGTTTTTCATTTATTGATTTTAAGTGCTTTTCCAGTTTTAATTGAATATCCAGCGCTATGCGATAAAGGAAATTTGCAGCAATTTTGGGGTCGTTTTCGTAATTATTTATGAGTTTTTCAAGAATTTCTTTTAATGTCTCTATGTTTTCTTTTTTATAATCTAAAGATGAAAGAAGAAATCTTTTTAAAAGCATTTTTTCATTTTCGTTAGCTAGTTCATAAGCCCGAATATAAGTATCTAATAGGTTAGATTCTTCATTAGTAATTTTGGCTATTTGTATATCGTATTGATTTTTTCGATCTTCTAGCTCCTTACCAATTGCTTTTAGCTCTGAAGCGGTAGTTCCCATAAATTTTTCATCAGAAGCGCCAAGGTCTCCAGATTTATCTTTAAAATTTTGGATGTTTTCCCCTGGATTGGCGGGTTTTTTCAGTCTGGTGTTTTTTTTAAGCTTGGTGTTTTCATTTGCCTTGGGATTGATTTTGTTAAAAGGTGCACATGAGATGCAAATTAAAGTTAATATCATTGTAATAATATTAATCTTGATTATATTTAGTTTGGCTTTTTTCAAAATACTCTCCTTATAAATTAAAACCAGTATTAATTAATTTTTAATATAAAATAATATTATAATTATATTAAAAATATTGTCAAATAATAATAATATTATTATTAGATTGAATTTATTTAGATTTATTTGGATCTGGGCTGTAAGCTTAAAAAAAGAGAAGTTAATACTTCTCTTTTTTAAAATATAAAGTTTAATATATTATTTTTTATTTAGATTATTTTTTTAATTCATTTAATTTTTCTTGTTTAGATTTAGCATCGTAAGTAGAATAATCAAATATTGTTGGGTAATTTTCATCTATGTGGCTTATTATGTATTATTTTATATTAGTCTCTTTTTCAATTTTTTGAATTTCTTGGGGAACTTCTCCAACAGTTTTTTTCAAAGCTTTTTTGAACTTTTCTTTTAGTATTAAGTCAAATTCTACGTGTATTAGTAGTTCTTTTAAATTTTCTTCGCTTAGAGTGTTTAAATTATCTTCTTTTGTTGATTCTAAATGTTTGTCTATTTGTGTTTGAATATCTAGAGCTTTGCCATAGAGTAGATCTATAATCATGTATTCGCCCCCATCTTTTCCCTTAACTTTTTCAATAATTTCTTTTAATTTCTTTATTTCCCCTTTATCGTAATCCAAGGATGAATAAATTATTCTTTTTATTTGCATTTTTACATTATTTTTAGTTTCTTCGGTTGTTTCTGGTTTAGTAAAATACACAGGCTGGATTTTACTGTCAAGAGTTTCTAAGAGATCAGATTCTTTTTCGGCAGTAATTTTTTCTATTTTTGTAGTTTCTTCATTTTTTTGAGCTGTTAGTTTATTGCCAAATTCTTTTAATTTTGCGATTGTAACTTCTTTTAGAGATTTTTGACTTAAAGAATTAATGTCCCCAGATGCATTTTTTAAATTTTCGGTGTCTTCTTTTGTATTGGTGTAGCTGTTTACTTCTGGAGCCATTGGACTAACGGCGCATGAGATGCAAATTAAGGTCAGTGTTGCTACGATGATGCTAAGCTTGGTTGTGTTTAGGTTAGTTGTTATTAGATTAAATTTATTATTGTGTTTTAGTTTGGATTTATTTGGATCTGGGCTGTAAGCAAAAAAAAAGAGAAGAATTAACTTCTCTTTTTTTAAAAAATATCAAGTGCAACATTTGTTTGTTGCTTATATTATTGGTTTAATTAGTTTTGTTTAAATTCAACACTGTAAGTAGAATAATCAAATATTTGGTAATTTTCATTTATGTAGTATGCTATGTAATATTTTTTATAAGCATCTTCATTTTTTTCAAGTATTTCTGTATCAAGACCCTCTGTAATTTTTTTTACAGAGTACTCTTCTTTAATTTTTTGAATTTCTGGGTAAACTTCTTTAACAGTTTTTTCTAAAGTTTCTTTGAACTTTTCTTTTAGCATTAGGTCAAATTCTGCGTGTATTAGTAGATCGTTTAATTCCTCTTTTTTTTGTATTAATTCTAAATGGCTGTCTAGTTGTTCTTGAATGCCCAATGCTTTGTGATAAAGTAGTCCTATAATTATATTTTCGTAATCGGGGCTGCCTTTAAGCGTTTCAAGAATTTCTTTTAATTTATTCATTTTTCTGATCTTTTAACTTCTTGGTAGGTGCTTCTAATTTTGAGACCTTAGTTTCTTCTTGATATTTTTGATTTAAAGACTCTGGATTTCCAGATTTTTGGTTGCTTTCTTTTATATCGGTGCGGCTTTTTACTTTTGGACCAATTGGATTAACAGCACATGAAGTGCCAATTAAAGTTAGTATTGTTGCAATGATATTTAGTTTATTTTTTGTCAAAACACTCTCCTTATGCATATTTATAAGTCAAAATTAATGGTGATTGATTTTAATACAAAATAATATAACTGCATTTCAAGATTTGTCGAATAACAATATTATTATTTCATATTAAAAAATCAAATCTCTATTTTATGTTTTTAATATTTTAAATTTTTTTAATGTTAACCTCCTTTAATTCGTACACCAACCGCACATACACCACCAATTAGTAGTGTATGTGGTCACAACAGGTTTTTAGCGGTGTTTCAATATTGTTTAAAATTTGCATACTTTTATTTGAGTCGAGTTCATGCTCGTATCCAACCCTTATTACTTCTCCGAGAATTTTTCCATCAGCTTTGCATCCTCCCGTATTTTTGTCATATTCGCCAATAATGTTATCGACGATTTTTATCCATGAATTTCTCTCTTGCATTAGTTTTTCAAAATTTTCCTGAATCTCTTTTACTGTTTTTGTTCTAAAATTAAAAATTAGGCGCTTTTGCTCGTCTTTAGTTAAAATATTAACAGCGCTTTCAAATGCTTCTTGGATTTTAAATCCTGTCCAAAAAATTAAACCAATAAGTGTGTAATGGTAGTCGTTTGAGCTTGATGTTTGCGCGAGTATTGTGGCTAATTTTTTGATTTTATTTTCATCATAATTTAAAGATGAGTAAAATAATCTTCTAAGTCGATTGTCTTTTAACATAAAGTCAATATTATTGTCTTTTTTTTCTGTGAATAAAGTTTTATTTATTCCAAATTGATCATTAGGTTCGATTTTTTGAATATCCGTGTTTATTGTTTGAGCAAACATTTCGATATTTGGACCTATTTTATTAATCAATTTTTCATTCTCATCAAATTCTTGTGCAATTTTTTTAATTATTTTTTCTTTTTCATTTTTAAAGAACTGGCTTTGTTGTAAGTTTTGAAGATTTTGGGTGCTTACAATCTTTTCTGTTTTTTGTAAAACTTTAATTTTTCCAAGTTTAATAGGGCTTGATTGTAATTCACTTATCGCTTCTGTGTTGTTTGATTTAGAATAAAAAGAGCATGAGAACAGTAAAGTTATTTGAAACAGTTTTAACGTTTTCCAAATTTTGTTTCTTTTCAAAACGTAATCCTTAAAAAAAATTAATCATTAGTTTTATTTGGCAAGCTCAATATTTTTGATTTCTAATATAAATATATTTCAATTTGTTTAATTTTCAATGTTTTTTTATACATTTAAAATACAAATTAATAAATTAATTGTTTAAAATATTTTTTTTAAAAAAACTTAAAATATTTCGTTTGGTTTTTTGAATTTGTTAGCAATGTAATTAGTATTGATCTTAATGGCAATGTTTGCTAAGGTGTATTAATTTTAAAAATTTTTTGTTATTAGCCTTGTTTTTGTTTGTGATTGAGTTATATTTTTCATGTGTTATTTTATAATAATAAATCTAACTATTATGAAATAACACCGTTCTCCCCATTTTAATGTAAAATCTAAGTGTTTAATCTTTATTAAAACCCTTTATTTTTAAGGTCATTCTTAATTAAAAAAGTTAATTATATATTTTTATTTAAATATGTATTGATTCTAATTTAGTTATGTTTTAAAATAATAAAAATAAATGTTTAAATAAGGAGAATTAACAATGACTAAAATATTTAGTAATTTAATAATTAATGGATTATTGTTTGGATTTGTAAGTTTAAATGTGTTTGCAGATTCTAACAATGCAAATATTCTCAAGCCTCAATCCAATGTTTTAGAACACTCAGATCAAAAAGATAACAAAAAATTAGATCAAAAAGATCAGGTTAATCAAGCTTTAGATACTATTAACAAGGTAACCGAAGATGTTTCTAGTAAATTAGAGGGAGTTAGAGAATCATCTCTTGAATTGGTAGAATCAAATGATGCAGGAGTAGTTAAAAAGTTTGTAGGCTCAATGTCTTTAATGTCAGATGTTGCTAAAGGGACTGTTGTTGCATCACAAGAAGCAACTATTGTGGCAAAGTGCTCAGGAATGGTTGCTGAGGGTGCAAACAAGGTTGTTGAAATGTCTAAAAAGGCTGTTCAAGAAACCCAAAAAGCTGTTTCTGTTGCTGGTGAAGCAACATTTTTAATAGAGAAGCAAATAATGTTAAATAAATCCCCAAATAATAAGGAATTGGAATTAACAAAAGAAGAATTTGCTAAAGTGGAGCAAGTTAAAGAAACTTTAATGGCTTCTGAAAGGGCTTTGGATGAAACAGTTCAAGAGGCTCAAAAAGTTCTCAATATGGTTAATGGTTTGAATCCGTCAAATAAGGATCAAGTATTAGCAAAAAAAGATGTTGCAAAGGCTATTTCTAATGTTGTTAAGGTAGCTCAAGGCGCAAGAGATCTTACAAAAGTAATGGCTATTTCTTTATACATGAGATAGTTAGATATATAAATTTATAAATAATTAGAGGTTAAAGCAAAAAGGTTTGAAGCTAATTGTATTAGTTTCTGCCTTTTTTATTTAATAAGATCAATATTGATCTCCCTATTAAGGCTGTTCTTATGATATAATATATTTTCGTTATGAATATTTACATTTTCAATATTTACTTGCATATTTATATTCTTAACTAATAAAATTTGCCTTAAGGAAGGAGAATTAATTTTTGAATAAAGAATATAAAATTTTGGATAATGGTTTTTTAAAACTTATTGATTTCATGGGAGATGATAGGAGAATAGTTAAGGCTGCAAGGATTTCTTATCGAGAAGAGAGCGTTAAAAGAAAAGATGCGGAACTTATTGACTATTTAATAAGAAATGGGCACACAAGCCCATTGGAGCAGGTGGTTTTTACATTTCATGTTAAAGCTCCAATATTTGTTGCAAGGCAATGGATGAGGCATAGAACGGCAAGGATTAATGAAGTTTCTGGATGCTACAGCTTGGCAAGAGAGGAATTTTATGTCCCTTTAGAAGAAGATTTAAAGTGTCAAACTTCTAGTAATAGCTCTGAAAAAGAGTTTAAGTCTTTGGAAAAATTGTCGGACAAAATAAAGCATCATCAAAAACATTCTTATGAGCTTTATCAAGATATGATCAATGCTAATATTCCAAAAGAACTCTCAAGAATAGTTTTGCCCTTAAGTTTATATACCGAATGGTATTGGCAAATTGATTTAAATAATCTTTTTCATTTTATTAAATTGCGATTAGCCCTAGACAGTCCAAAAGAAATTAAAGAAAATTCGCCAAAAGAAATGCGCGAATATGCTAAAGCATTGATAAGCATAGTAAGAGAAATTGTGCCCATCGCTTTTAACAGTTTTGAAAATCATTTTTTAAGAGGAAAGAGATTTTCCCACGAAGAGATAATTGCAATTATTAATGCTTTGGATTTAAATAAGCTTAGTATGGATGCTGAAAAATTGAACTTATTGAAAGATAAGCTAGGAATTGATTGATTGTAAGTGTGTATTAGTATTTAGTTGATAAATTGTGGATTTGCGATTTTTGCGACCAAAAACTTATTTTTTAGCATAAGGTGTAATCTTTAAAAGATAGTTTAAATTGTAAATTAAATGCTATAAAATGCCTTTTAATAAGAGTTTATTAGTA
>NC_001903.1 GCF_000008685.2 Borreliella burgdorferi B31
TTTAAAACTTTTCTATTGGATAGATTTTATACAAAGAAGGTAATAATGTATAAACAACAATATTTTATTTCTGGCAAGGTGCAAGGTGTTGGTTTTAGATTTTTCACAGAGCAAATAGCAAATAATATGAAACTAAAAGGATTTGTAAAAAATCTCAACGATGGAAGGGTAGAAATTGTAGCTTTCTTTAATACTAAAGAACAAATGAAAAAATTTGAAAAATTATTAAATGGGAATAAGTATTCAAACATTAAAAACATTGAAAAAATAGTTTTAGATGAAAATTATCCTTTTCAATTTAATGATTTTAAAATTTATTATTAGGGCTTGCCTCTCGTTTAACAAGTACCTTAACCTTATTTTTTGGTTTAATATTGTGCACATAAGAATTGTTATTCTTATAGCAAGACACACTAGTTCTAAAAAAATGTTCGACTTTAAATTTCAAAAACTCTAAAGACTTTCTGTTTCTACAAAAAATATTCAAATTGCCATCAGAGAATTTAATATCAAGCCCACAATTACAACTTGTTTTTAAAAAACTGCACGAAATAAAACTACCATTTGAACTATTCCTATTAAAAAGAATAAAATATTTTTTACCTCTTTTGGAGTCTTTAAAATAAATTCTAAGCCATTCTCCTGCTGGCTTAACTGAAGCCAATCTATCATAAAGATAAGAAATGTAAATCGTTCTATTGTCATTAGATTTTAAAATTTTTTTAAAAAAATAATGAGGACCTATTTTCATACAAATTATATAATATCTTATTAATAAAATATTTCCTAATATTTCCCAAATATATTGATAATGCCTGAATTTAAAAAAACAAAAACTATAGCTTATAATTAAAAATTATTGATAAGTATTCTGTAAGTTTTATATAGTTATAATTGTATCCATATGTGGCTTTAAAAGCTTTGCGAATTTTAACATTCAATCCTCTAACCATTGCCAAAGTTTCTAAATTATCCTTTAACATCAAATTTTTAATTACAATCAACGTTTTAATATAATTATCATCAAATATATGATGTTCTTTTATCAAACTTTCTAAACGATCCATTGTAAGAGTAGAATAAGTAGCTTTACGTCTAACATATGTATAAATTCTTTGATTAAGCAATGTTAATAAGCTATTATCTGCCTTATCGTCTAAATTATCTAAAACATACCGATTATAATGAAAGGCCGTTGTTATGTCATTTGGCTCGTGCCCCAAAACTTTTGTTATCCAATAATTCATTTCCATGTTTTTAGGCGCAAATGCAAGATAAGAAAATTTACAATAAATTGCTCTGCAAAAATAGACAGACTCTTCAGGAGCAAAAATATTATTAAAAATTTGACGAAACAATCTATTATAACTGTATGCAAGATTAGAAGAGATTATCTCTTTAGTAAGATTCTCAGTCTGCTCCATATAGCGTATTTCTTTTATGGAATTAATTATTAATTCAGGATCTGCAAAAACTGGAAAAACAACTTCATTAACAATATTATTTTCTCGCTTTTTTGCAATAAACTCCATACGAATATGATTTTTATCTGCGATATAAAATTGTGAAAGCTTCATTACTTCAACAGGACGACGTCCTATTGCCATTAAAACTCCATAAAATTTTAATCTAATATCTCGACTTTGATTCAGTAGAAGCTTAATTATTTCAATATAGGTATTTAAATTAATTTTAACAAATATCTGCTCTTTCCTATAACTATTAATTTTTTCAATTTTATATTTATGAGCATAATCATTTAACCATTTTGGAGTTACAAACAAATCTATAAAATATTGAAAATAGGACTTCTCATCATTCATTTGATTTGAAAATATCAACTCTTCTATTTTTTTTCGATCTTTAATTCCTATATTTTTTAATTCTTTTATTCTTCTTGATTTCCAAAAAAATAAAAAAGTATTATCTCTTCTAATCCTTTCAATTACTGAAAGATTAATATATTCTTTAATTATTTTACGAGTCTTTGAAAGATTTAAAATTATTGAACGATTTGTAAATTTATCTTTTCTAAAAAGAATAGCTTTGTGATTCTCTGCAAGAATTTTTAGTTTTTCTTTCAATTTTAAATATGAAAGCTCGTTATTGAGATATTTTTTATATAGAATTTCTAATTCTTTTCTAAATATTTCAAAATCATTTTTTATCTTCACTTTTGGAGGCATATTAATTCAATTATACCAAGTTTAAAATCTTTAGCTAAGTAAAAAATTTCTGATTTTAAAAAAATATGCTTATATATTAAATTAAATTATATAATATGTACTAGGATGCATAATAAACCAAAGAAATATTCTATTCACACCGATAAATCTTTTTATTAATTTAAATCATAAAATAATAAACTTCGAATTTTAAATAAATTCTTTTATCTCCCAAAAAAAGAGCTATTTATAAATAGCTCTCTAATATTGTGTATCACAAGTTTTGCAATAGCAATTCTAAAAAAATTTCCTATTCTTTTTCCTGCAAAAGTAGAGCCTTATCATACGCTTTAATAAAGGGTAAATACATAAATACTGAAATAATCAATAATAATAAAACTAGAACAAACGATTTAATATCAAGCCCTGTAGAAAAAAAAGCTGCAATAGGAGCAGGGGTTGTCCATGGAACCAGAGTTCTAACCCTTTCAATAATTCCAAAATTAGTAAGAGTATATGCAACAATTATATTAAATATAGGGATAAGTAAAAAAGGAATGCCTAATATAGGATTTAAAACTATTGGTGCACCGAACATAATAGGTTCATTAATATTAAAAAGACCAGGCGCAAATGAAAGTCTACCTATAGCCTTTAGATGTTGGGATTTACTAAGCATCATAGCAATAGCAAGCCCTAGGGTTGCGCCAGCACCACCAATATACACAAATGAATCAAGAAATCCCCCCGCTAAAATATGAGGAAGTGGAAGATTGTCAGAAAGAGCCCTAATATTAGAATCAAGATTTGACAAAATTATAGGATTAAGAAGAGCAATAATAACATTGGTACCATGAAGACCACAAAACCATAATATATGAACAATAAAAGAAATTGTTAAAGTCCCAACTAAAGTATCGCTAATTTGCAAAACAGGCCTAAACATGCTCATAATTATTTCGGGAAAAAGGCTTCCTAAAGAACTTTGAATAGCAATATTAACACTTTGAGCTACAATTGAAAGCGCAACAACAGGAATTAAAGCTTCAAAAGATTTTAAAACAGCAGGCGGAACAGACTCTGGAAGCTTAATTGCCATATTTTTTTGAACTAAAAATTTATAAACCTCAACAGAAAAAATAGCAGCAATAATAGCCGTAAATACTCCTTGAGCACTAAAATATCTTGCATCAATTACAGGAAACCATGAATTGGGCTGAATTCCCCATTTAGCAGCATCTCCACCGTAAGGTATCCAATCTGATTGTCCAGCTAAAATTAAAAATGTATAAAGAGATAAAAATCCTCCTGTAATCCCACTAAGTTTATAATGATTAGATAAGTTATAACCAATACCAAAAACAACAAATATAGACATAATACCCATACTTACATAAAATGGCTGAACAAGATTTCCTTTATATTTAGCCATTAAATCAACATACCACTGTTGGTATAACAATGTTTGAGAATCTGTAAAGGGCAAATTAACTAAAAGTAAAATAAAAGAACCAACTATTAAAAAGGGCATAGAAAAAGTAAAGCCATCTCTTAAAGCAATTAAATATCTATTTGAACCAATTTTGCTAGCAATAGGAACTAAAGTAGTTTCAATAAAATCTTGAAAATTCATGAAAACCATCCTCCAATAAAAACTAATTAAAAGTTATAATTAATAACTTACAATATTTATTATAATATAATTTATCTCTCAATAAAAACTAATTAAAAGTTATAATTAATGACTTACAATATTTATAATAACATGGTATAATTAATAGCAATGATAATAAAATCCTTATAAGATATATTTATAATAAAATTATTTATTTTAAATATATCTTATAATATAATATTTGTAAGATATATTAAATAATATTAATTATTGCTTTATAAATAAAAGGAGTATATTTTATACATGAATAAAAAAATATATAGCATAGAAGAATTAATAGACAAAATAAGCATGCCTGTTGTAGCTTACTCTGGTGAGGCTAAAAGCTTTCTAAGAGAAGCTTTAGAATATGCCAAAAACAAAGAATATGACAAGGCAGAGCTTACTATACAAGAAAGTAAAAAATCCATTGCAAAGGCCCATGAAGCACACAGAGAAATAATACATCAATCAGCCACTAATCCAAACTCTGTCAAAACGCCTTTTATTTTAATTCATGCTGAAGATCATTTAATGTCTGCAATTTCAGAATTAAGCATTTTTGAAGAATTAATCAATGTTTACAAAATAATAAATGAAATAAAAAAATAGGAGAAAATATGAACATACTACTTGTATGTGGAGCTGGGATGTCCACAAGTATGCTGGTACAAAGAATTGAAAAATATGCCAAATCAAAAAATATAAATGCAACAATTGAAGCTATTGCTGAGACACGCCTTAGCGAAGTTGTTGACCGATTTGACGTTGTTTTACTTGCACCACAGTCAAGATTTAATAAAAAAAGACTTGAAGAAATCACAAAACCCAAAGGAATTCCAATCGAAATAATTAACACAATCGATTATGGAACAATGAATGGCGAAAAAGTATTACAACTTGCAATCAATGCATTTAACAATAAAAGTTCAGTTTAAGGAAGGCTAAAATGAAAGAAATTGGAATATCCATATACCCCAATGTAAGTCCTAAAAATAAAATTATTAAATATCTTGAAAAAAGTGCTCATTTTGGATTTACTCAAGTATTTACCTCTTTGCTCTATATTAACGGAAATGAATTTGACATATTCAAAGAATTACTTAGCATTGCAAATAAAAACGGAATGAAACCTATTATTGACGTAAGTCCTGAAATTTTCAAAGAATTAGGCATTGATCTTTCAAATCTTAGAAATTGTCCAAAACTAGATTATTTTAAAAAGCTTGGCGCCTGGGCAATTAGATTAGACAATACATTCACAGGCATTGAAGAATCATTAATGACTTTTAACGACTCTGACCTTAAGATTCAACTTAATATAAGCAATATAAATAAACATATTGATACAATAATGTATTTTAAGCCTAATATAAAAAATTTACTTGGGTGTCATAATTTTTATCCTCACAAATATACAGGACTTTCAAGAAATTTCTTTAAAGAAACAACAAAAATATTTAAACATTATTCAATCCCAACAGCCGCATTTATTAGCTCTAATAATGCAGAAGAATGCGCACGAGGGAAAGAAAAAGAAGGTGTTCCTACGCTAGAATCACATAGATCTAAAGATATAGAAACCCAAGCAAAAGATCTTTTCAAAGAAGGAATAGATACAGTCCTAATTTCTAATTGTTTTCCAAGTGAAACAGAACTAAAAAAAGTATCAAAGGTAAACAGAAATATTTTAGAGCTCAAAGCAGACCTAAATCCAGATGCAAATTCAGTAGAAAAAGAAATAATCCTTGAAAATTTACATTTTAATAGAGGTGACATTAATTCCTATAGAATTCGATCAACTATGCCAAGAGTGTACTACAATAATAAAAAATTTCCTGTACATTCTCCAAATGAAATTAAAAAAGGAGACATCCTAATAGATTCTTCAGAATACTTGGGTTATACAGGAGAACTTCAAATAGCACTAAAAGATACCCCAAATAATGGTCTTGTAAACGTAGTTGGGAAAATAATCAATGATGAAATATATCTACTTGAAAAAATAGAACCTTGGGAAAAATTCAAAATAATAGAAAATAAATAAATGCACTAATAAAAAGTTTCTTTATTGTAAAAATTTTTCAATTGCTTTAAGGACATAATAATAAACAGTAATGTAAGACTCTCTTAAATCAAGATTTTTAGAACTATCAAGAAAATATATAAATTCATTGGTAGAAGAATTAAGATCCTCAATATTATTTTTAAGTTCAAACTCCCGATTAATAGCCCTTATGTCGTCCAAATTAAAAATAATAGTGGCAAAATTCTGAATATTACCATTGATTCTATTTTTAAAAGAAATTTTTTTGTCAAAACTATCAATACCGCTAAATTCAGGTTCATTTGAATTTAAATTAACAATTTCTAATTTAAATTTACGATCAAAAAAAATACCAAAATCATAGGTTAATAAGTTTGCTTTTTTAGAACTTAAAGTCAATTTCATTGTAATATTATTGCTAAATTTATCTAAAATAAAAAAATAAGAATAATAACTAATATCTTTAATAGAATCAAAGTAATTCTTAGCATGAATGCCGGTTTTAAATTTACCATCTCCTAACGATTCATACAAAGCAATCTCACTTTTTATTACCTCATCCAAAGGTCTAATAAAAATTGAAGAAACACTAATATTGCATGAAAACAAAAAAATAATAAAGGGAAAAATAAAATTAAACTTTTTTTTCATCTAAAATTTCTCATTAAATATACTAAAATATATTAATATTAAAGAAAAGCTTGCATAAAAAGTATAACAAATTCTTTAATAATTAAAATCAAAAAGAATATAATTATTGCACTAAAATTAAATTTATACAGTTATATAGAATCACTTAAGGAACAAAAAATGAAATACCTTAAAAACATTTCCTTATTTTTGTTAATTTTAGGTTGCAAATCCATCCCAAATGGTAATTTCAATCTACACGATACAAACCATAAATTAGGAAAACTAAAATTTCAAGAAGACTCGATAATAAGCAGAAATTATGATAATAAAATATCCATTGTGGGAGTATACAACCCTTTAACAGAAAAAGAAAATTTTAAAGTCAATATTTTCATCAAAAAAAAAGGATTACAAATAGATCCTGAAAATATTTTGATAAATGAAGAAAAAATTAATTATTCAAAATATAAAGCAGAACTCAAAGTAAAATCTAGCTTTAATAAAAGCATTATCAGTATTTCACTAACTAATTCAAGAGATCTATTAACCTACATTTACGATAAAAGCACAGGGAAATACATTAACATTGACTTTAAGGACAATTGGAACGTATCGCACAGTATAAAATTTAATAAGGAGTATATTTTAGCATATATAACAGATTTTGATAAAGAAATTAAAATATCTAAAAATATTTTGCAAAAACGTATTGATAATAGAAAAATTGAAATTGAAAAAACAGAGCTTAAAACAGAATATAATGAAATAGAGGATTATTACATCTACAGTATGAAAATTCCAAAATTATTTGAAAAATCAGACGCTCCCTCTGAAACTTACGAAACATTTGTTATAGCAAATTATTACCCCTGTGAAAATTTAAATATACTGTTTTTGAATTTAAGCTTATACTCTGATAAATTACGCTTTCTAAACTCTATTTATGATGAGAATGATAGAAAATTAAAAATGGAGCCTCCTGTGAGAGCCTTAAAGAATTCAAAAACAATAAAAGAAACATTAAATATAGTATTAAGTCCTCAAAAAATAATAGAGCTAGCAAAAAACATTGAAAAAGATATTACTCTAAAATTAAAATCTTACGGAGAAAAGGGAGAATTCACATTTGAAATATATAAACCACTTCTTTTAAAATTCTTAAAAGAAGTAGATCATTGCATAAAAAATTTGCAATCAAGTAGGCATAAATTTTAACTTATTGACTCTTACACATTTGAATGCAAATTCACCAACAAAACTTTACTTTTTTAAATAAGTGTATTACTATTAATTTTAGTGCTTAATGCAATAAAAGATCAAACGATAGGAGCTTAAAATGTATCAAATAAAAACCAACAAGATGCCTTTTAATAAAGTAGTAGACCGAAGATTGAAAATATTTTGGGTCATCCAAAAACTAAGCGCCAACTACTTCATATCTAAAAAAAAATACTCTCTAAGCAATGTTGTAGCAATGACAAATTCTATATTGGAAAAAAAAGGATTCAAAAGGGTCACTAAAAGGACGATACAAAATGATATAAAAATTTTTGAAACTTTAGGATTAATTAAAAGTCATTTCAATCCACTTGGAAAAAACAATGGAAGTTTTACTTACTATACAATAAATAAAGCCCTTGAAAAATTAGCTAAAAAAATTATCAGTACAGCATATTTTATTGACAAAAAAACAAAACATGAAAAATCAAAAAATAAGCAACTAAAAAAAATTAAAATAATAGAAGAATCTCAAAAATACAAAATTTCACATCAAATAACTTCACATGTATTAAGTAATAATATAAGTAAAAAATATAAGAATTCTAAATATTCTTTTAGAAGAAAAAATCAAAACATAAAAAAAACTATAAATTTCTTAGAAAAAGAAATAAAAAAAAAATCAAAATCAATAAATCTAGAAGAAATAAAAAAAATAACAGAAAACGACATAACTTATAAGAATTCATTATGGAACTTAAAAGATTTTATGGAAGAATTAAAAGAATATGAAGAAAAAAAAATTATAAAATTTTATAAAAAAAATCTAGAAAAAAAGAAACAAAAAATATGGTTTATGGCAAAAAAATTCAAAAATACAGACTTTGATAAACTAATAAAAAAATTTAAAATTAAAAACAAAATGGAAAGAGAAAAAAATTATGAAAACGAGAACCAAATACATACATCAAATAACATAAAAAATGCTATTGTATTAATGAAGACTCTAATAAAAAAACAAAAATATGACAAAAAAATTAAAAAGTAAAGCAAAAATAATATAATGAAAAATAAAGAAACAAAAAAAAATTTTTTCAACAAAATTGAAAAATTAGAAAACAAAATTATTTATCACACAAAAATCTTTAGCATGATAAATAATTTTGAAGCAAAACCCAAAAAAGGAAAATTTTGGCTATGTCTGAGAAATATATTTAATAATAAAAAATACGAAAGTTTTCATTTATTTTCAGTAAAAGAAAACGATAAATTTTTAGGAATTTTTTATGGTTTTAAAAACCTACCAAGACCATTTGTTATAAATTATTCAGAAAAAGGAACAAAAAAAACAATAAGATTAAAAAAAATATTTTATATGGAATTCAAATTTAAAAAAGGAAGCGTTTTTTGTTATTTAAGAAGCTTATACATATTCACCAAGATAAAAAATAAAAATAAACTTTTTTATAAATCTCTTTTAGAAAGAACTCTAAAAATTGAAGAAGAAATACATAAATTTTATGGTAAAAAATATGAAAGTAATAAAGGGATAGTAAATTGGATAAAAAAAACACAAAAATAATAACAATTGCATCAATAAAAGGGGGGGTGGGAAAAAGTACAACATCATTAATGTTTACAAACATACTCTCAAAAAAAAATAATAAAATATTATTAATAGATTTAGATCCACAAGCAAGTAGTACAAGTTTTTATATTAATATATTAAGAAAAAAAAACCTTAGTCCAAAAGATATCAATATATATAAAGTTCTTAAAAAAGAAATAGACATAGAAAATTCAACAATCAAAATAGATAATAATACAGATTTCATAGCAAGCCACATAAACCTGAGTAGATTTAATGAAGAAAGTATTTCATTGAAAGAAAATTTACTCAAAATTTTCTTAAGTTTTATTCAAAACAGATACGACTTTATTATAATGGATACTGCACCCACATTAGGAAGCTTGCTCAATAATAGTTTAATCATCTCAGATTACTTAATCATACCTTTGCCAACAGACCAATGGGCAATTGAAAGTTTAGACCTAATAATTAACAGGCTTGATGATCTTTTTAGAAAGGATTTGCCAATATTTTATTTAATAACCAAATTTATTGAAAGACAAAATATTGATAAAGAACTTAAAAAGTTTATTGAATGCGAATATAAAGGCAAATTTTTAGGAAGTGTTCCAAAAAGAGATAATTTACGTAAAACCATTTTTTACAGAGAAGAATTCAATTCTAATGAAGATTATTATAAAGCTTATGAAAATATACTTGAAAATTTTTTAAGCATAATTTCAAATTAGTTCCATATGGAACTAAAAGTTCCATATGGAACTAATTTGAAATTATGCAATGGAGTAAAAATAAAAGATGAAATTAAATAAAAAAATAGAAATTGTCAAAAGAATTGAGCTTAGTGGAAATGAAATAAAAAAAAGCAGAGAATCTAGATATTTAAAATTGAAAGAAAAACTAAAAATTTTGATAAAAGAGGAATCTTACAATAAAATTGAAACAGCTAGAATTCTAAAAGAAATTAATGATAATAAGTACTATGTTATAGACAAATATAAAAGCTTTGGTCATTTTATAAAAGATTATAATATGGCAAAAACTACTGTTTATAGATATATTAAACTAGCAATAGGAATTGACAGTGGTAAAATCAATTATGAATTAATTTTAAAAAAAGGAATATATTATGCTATGCAATTTTTAGAAAATAATGAGACTATAGTTAATTCAAAAAGGATATTAAATAGATCACTTAGGCTAAAAATTGAAGACGAAAAAAGCCTTAATTTTTATAAATCAAATACAAACTTTGTAAGCTTCTTATTAAAAGAGCTATATTATGATAATCAAAAACTACTTATAAATATTAAAAATAAATATGACAATTTGAAAAATAAAAAATAATATTCTATATTTATAAAATAGTACTATATTTAAAAAATGTTTCAAAAACACTTTACAAAAAAATAAAATACTATATAATAATCTATATAGATTGAGATGCAATGTCTCGCTCTTGTTGTTTGATTAGAATAATAAGTTGGCTACCACAAGGTAGCCTTTGTCATTTTTGCAAAGAATTAAAATAGGAATAATATAGCCTCTATATCAATTCTATTTTGCAATAAAAATTTATTTTAAACTGAAAATAAATACCAATAAATTAAAAAATTAACTTTTATAATCTTTATTTTCAATCGATTCAACCATTACTAGAAAGTCCAAAATTTTATATTTTTTCAAGCTTAAATCTTCTAATCCAATTCTAATTTTAACCTCCTTATTCTTATAAGAAGCATCTTCTTCTTTAATCATCCTTTCCAATAAAGATTTGGTCAAAACAAATGATGAATAATTAATCCAGTTGCCAAAAAAATGGTTATTATCTCTTTTGTAGCTTACTTTTCCCTCAATTTTAGTTCCATCCAGCAGCAATAAAGGATTCTGTTCTGTTATACTATGGTTTCTAAACCTTGTGTATAATACTATTTTAGTTATTCCTGTTTTATAATTAAAAATACCCTTAAGTTCTGCATTTTTATTTAAGCTTTGGTATATTCTAAATGTTTTTCCAAATTGATCGTGCTCAACGTTTAAGGAAGTGCAAGATATTAATAAAAAAAATACCAACAATTTTAAAAATTTTAATTGATTTTGATATAATATCATATTCCTCTCCTTTGATAAAAAAATTATAAACTAGTGAACATAATAATATATTTTTTATTAGATCATTGCAAACAATTTTTGATAAATTAATTTTTTATTTCTTTAAATCATTATTTTAGGGATTTTTGGTTGCTACTTTTGTTTAGCATTGCTTTTGTTAGAAATATATAAGAAAGTTTTTAAACTCTTTAAAAGGTGTTTTAAAAGCAAGAAAGTTCTTGTATAGAACTTTTATTGCCACAAAGGAAGTGTTAAATATGAAATTTAGTTTAGAATTTAATTCTAATTTTTTAAAATTCAATATTAATTTATTTTTTTATTAAAAAATAATAAATCTAAATAAATCTAATTTACAAATAGATAAATAATTAAATTTAAAATTATTTTTTATATGTATAATAACCATTGGAGAGCAAGCAATAAAAGATTATAATCTTTTCAATATAAGATCAATTATTTTGCTTATTTAATGTAAAATGCTAATTTTATTTTAGAATAATTTAAGTGCTTTTAATAACGTTAATGTGAAATTATATTTCATATATAATAAAATATAGGCAAAATTTAAATTTATAAAAACTTGTAAGGATGCTTGTATGAAAATATTGATAAAAAAGTTAAAAGTTGTATTATTTCTCAATTTAATTTTACTTATTTCTTGTGTTAATGAAAGTAATAGAAACAAATTGGTTTTTAAGCTAAATATTGGAAGTGAGCCTGCTACTTTAGATGCTCAATTAATAAACGATACGGTTGGATCAGGGATTGTAAGCCAAATGTTTCTTGGCATTTTAGATGGAGATCCCAGGACTGGAGGATACAGACCGGGACTTGCTAAAAGTTGGGATATTTCTGATGACGGAGTAGTTTATACGTTTCATTTAAGAGATAATCTTGTTTGGAGTGATGGAGTTTCCATTACTGCCGAAGGAATAAGAAAATCTTATCTTAGAATTTTAGATAAAGAAACCGGCTCATCTTTTGTTAACATGATTAAGTCCGTTATTAAAAATGCAGAAGAGTATTTTGACGGCAAAGCAAATGAGTCTGAGCTTGGAATTAAAGCTCTTGATGAAAAAACTTTAGAAATAACGCTAAAATCTCCAAAGCCATATTTTCTTGATATGTTAGTACATCAAACATTTATTCCTGTACCAATGCACGTTATTGAAAAGTATGGGCAAAGGTGGACAGACCCCGAGAATATGGTTGTTAGTGGTCCTTTCAAATTAAAATCTAGAGTTTTAAATGAAAAGGTTGTTCTTGAAAAGAATAATAAATATTATAATTCCAAAGATGTTGTTCTTGACAGTATTATATTTTTTGTCACAGATAATAGCATTACAGCTTATAATATGTATTTAAATGATGAGCTGGATGCAATTTTTAAGAATGTTCCACCAGATTTGCTTAAGGATCTTAAGCTTAGGGACGATTATTATTCAATGGGTATTAATTCAACCTCTTTTTATTCTTTGAACATGAAAGTAAAACCGCTTGACAATGTTAAAGTTAGAAAGGCGCTGTCTTTTGCTATTGATAGAAAAACCTTAACAGAGAGCGTTCTTAATGATAGTTCTATTCCTACAAGAAGAGCAACTCCAGATTATATTGATTACTCTTATAAAAGCAATTTGAGCTTATTTGATGCTGAAATGGCAAAGAAGCTTTTGGCAGATGCAGGATATCCCAATGGTAATAATTTTCCTTTATTAAAAGTAAAGTACAATACAAGTGATAGCCAGAGAAAAATTGCTGAATTTATTCAAAATCAGTGGAAGAAAAACTTAAATATTAATGTACAGCTTGAGAATGAAGAATGGTCAACATATATAAATAGTAGAGTAAATGGTAATTATGAAATAATAAGATCAGGATGGTCAGGAGATTATGCTGATCCTATGACGTTCTTAAGCATCTTTCAAACTGAAAATACATCTTTTTCATCTTATGGATATTCAAATTCTGAATATGATGAACTTTTAATAAAATCAGATAATGAGAGAGATATTTTTAAAAGACAGGAAATTCTAAAAAAAGCAGAAGCAATAATAATTGAAAGAGATTTTCCGGCTGTATTTCTTAATATAACTTCTTCTAGTTATCTTTTTAGAAACGACAAGTGGAAAGGTTGGGAGCCAAATATTTCGGAAAGATTTAATTTATCTGAAATAAAACCAATTAAATGATTTAAGTAAAAATGGTTTATAGCTAGATCTTTTGATTTGGCTATAAACAAAAATAAGAAATGAATTCTTAAATTAAGAATTCATTTCTTTAACTTAATTATTTTAGAATTATTATTTTTAAATAGAGTAAGCATTAATATATTAATACTAGAAAAAGCATTACAAAAACAGAAAGCTATATTTATTATTCTTTTCCTACCAAGGTTGTTATTTCTTTAAAAGAAGGATGCAATATTTTGATCTTTTAAAGATGTTAGTTATTTAATTTGATAAATGTTTTTTATTTTTATGTTATGCTAAAAACATCGTGAGGATGGGATTCTTTTAATGAAGAATGGCTTATTTTTACAAACTTAGAATTTATTTTTAAATCAGATATTGTTGCTGCTCCTAAATAGCCCATTCCAGACATTAAACCGCCTTTTAATTGAGTCAAAATATCTTTTAATTTTCCAGAATACGGTACCATGCCTTCAATTCCTTCGGGGACTAATTTTTTAGGTTCGTTGTTTTCTAGTTGAAAATATCTTGATTTGGAGCCTCTTTTCATAGCAGAAATAGAGCCCATTCCAACGTAAGATTTGAATTTTTTTCCATTGTAAATTATTTCTTCAGAAGGAGATTCTTTTGTGCCTGCAAAGAGATTGCCTATCATTACGCTATCAGCTCCTGCTGCGATGGCTTTAACCACATCTCCTGAAAACCTAATTCCGCCATCTGCTATAATACAAATATTTGTATTATTACAAGCCTCATAGACATCGCAGATTGCTGTTATTTGGGGAACTCCAACTCCCGCAACGATTCTTGTTGTGCATATACTACCCGGACCTATTCCTACTTTTAAACAATCTGCTCCTACACTTATTAAATCTAATGCAGCTTCTTTAGTTACTATGTTGCCAGCAATAAGGTCTAAGTTTGGGTACTTGGTTTTAATTTTTTTGATAAGCTCTATTATTCTTGTAGAATGTCCATGGGCAGAGTCTATGACAAGTATATCTACATGTGCTTTTACAAGCTCTTCAACTCGTTCTATGGTATCAATATCAATAGAAACAGCAGCACCTACTCTTAGCTTGTTATTTAAATCTTTGCATGCATTAGGAAAATCTTCTTTGTGTTCTGCATTTTTGTATGCATCGGATTTTTCTAGATGTTGTTTTGCTGTAAATATTTCGGGTTTTTGCTCATTTGTATCTCCATTAGTGTTAATAGTCTTTTGGAATTTATATGTTTTTACTTTTTCTATCTCTTTTCTTTGAGCTTCTATTGACATATTTTTATGTATAATTCCTATTCCACCCTCTTTAGCAATGGCTATTGCCATTTGGCTTTCTGTAACAGTATCCATTGCTGAGCTTAAAAATGGTATGTTTAGGGATATGTTTTTTGTTAATTGTGTTTTTAAACTAACCTCACTAGGTAATACAGATGATTTTCTTGGAATTAAAGACACATCATCAAAAGTTAAAGCTTCTTTTGTTATCTTATTTGGCATAAATTTTCCTTTTTATTGTTCTTATTATTCCCATTCTATGGTTGATGGAGGCTTAGAAGATATATCATAACAAACTCTATTTATACCCCGAACTTCATTAATTATTCTTGAAGAAACTTTTTTTAAAAAACTGTAAGGAAGTTCAGTCCATTCTGCAGTCATGAAGTCTTGGGTATTTACACATCTAATTACAGCTGTATATTCGTATGTCCTTTGATCTCCCATTACGCCTACAGATTTGACAGGAAGCAATACAACAAATGCTTGTCTTATTTGATAATATAAATCATTTATAAAAAGCTCCTCTGTTAGAATATTGTCTGCTTCTTGTAAGATATTTATCTTTTCTTGTGTTACTTCTCCAATTATTCTTATAGCTAGTCCTGGGCCGGGAAATGGATGTCTGTAAAGAGATTCTTTTTTAATACCTAGATTTATTCCGATTTGAATTATTTCATCTTTAAAAAATTCATTCAAAGGTTCTAAGAGTTTTAAACTCATCTTATCTGGGAGTCCCCCTACGTTGTGATGAGACTTGATTTTTGAAGAAGAGCTGTCTTTTGATTTAGATTCAATTACGTCAGAATAAATTGTTCCTTGAGCTAAATATTCTATATTTTGATCTTCTAGAGTAATTTTTTCAAAAACATCTACAAATTCTTTTCCTATTATTTTTCTCTTTTCCTCAGGATCACTTATATTTTTTAAACGGTTCAAGAATTTTGTAGAAGCATCAATATATTTTATATTTAAATCATATTGATGCTTTAATTCTAGTATTTTTTTATCTTCATTTTTGCGCAACAATCCAGTGTTTACAAAAACGCAGATCAAATTTTCGTTTATAGCTTTTTTTATAAGCAATGCGCAAACTAAAGAGTCTGTGCCACCAGAAAGTCCTAAAATAACCTTTTTGCTTCCCACTTTAAGCTTAATTTTTTTCACAATGGTTTCTAGATTGCCTTCTAATGACCAATTAATTTGGGCTTGGCAAATTTTAAAAACAAAATTTTTAATTATTTGATCACCAAATTCAGAATGAGTTACTTCTGGATGGAATTGTAGGCCGTAAATTTTTTGAGTTTCATTTGATATAGAAGCAATACAATTTTTTGTAAAAGCTAATTGTTTGAAATTATCAGGAATTTTTTCAATACTGTCTCCATGACTCATGATAATTTGAAATTTGTTTGGAAGTTCTGAAAATAAAAGAGATTTTTCATCTCTTAGAAAGATTTCAGAGCTCCCATATTCTTGCTTAGAGTCTTTAGATACTAGGCCCCCAAATAATTTAACAATTATTTGCATTCCATAACATATACCCAAAATAGGTATTTTCAAATTAAAAATTTCCATATTCAAGGTAGGAGCTTCTTTTGAATAAACAGAAGCAGGACTTCCACTTAGTATTATTCCTGAGATATTCATATTTTTAATTTCTTTTAAAGGAGTATAGTAAGGTATTACTTTTGTATAAACGCCAATTTCTCTAATTCTTCTTGCAATTAGTTGGCTATATTGGGATCCAAAATCTAATACAAGTATTGCCTGAGTATTCATTATATAAGTCCTTAAATAAATTAAAACTTTTTTTATTAAAGTATACTTCATTTAATTTTAGCATATTTGGCTTTGCTTATGTCGATTTTAAAATCAAATTAAGACAATATTTTTCAAATTCTTCAATATTTATTCAAGATATTGAAGAATTTGAAAAAATTATTTTTTCAAATAAAAAATTGAAAAACAAAATTGTTGGACTAATAATTCATAAATAAAAAGGAGGCACAAATTAATGAAAAAGAATACATTAAGTGCAATATTAATGACTTTATTTTTATTTATATCTTGTAATAATTCAGGGAAAGATGGGAATACATCTGCAAATTCTGCTGATGAGTCTGTTAAAGGGCCTAATCTTACAGAAATAAGTAAAAAAATTACGGATTCTAATGCGGTTTTACTTGCTGTGAAAGAGGTTGAAGCGTTGCTGTCATCTATAGATGAAATTGCTGCTAAAGCTATTGGTAAAAAAATACACCAAAATAATGGTTTGGATACCGAAAATAATCACAATGGATCATTGTTAGCGGGAGCTTATGCAATATCAACCCTAATAAAACAAAAATTAGATGGATTGAAAAATGAAGGATTAAAGGAAAAAATTGATGCGGCTAAGAAATGTTCTGAAACATTTACTAATAAATTAAAAGAAAAACACACAGATCTTGGTAAAGAAGGTGTTACTGATGCTGATGCAAAAGAAGCCATTTTAAAAACAAATGGTACTAAAACTAAAGGTGCTGAAGAACTTGGAAAATTATTTGAATCAGTAGAGGTCTTGTCAAAAGCAGCTAAAGAGATGCTTGCTAATTCAGTTAAAGAGCTTACAAGCCCTGTTGTGGCAGAAAGTCCAAAAAAACCTTAATTAAGATCAATATTATAAGATTAATTTGTTTTAAAAAAGTAACTGGAAAAATAAAGTCAATATAAGTCAAGAAAGATTTCTTGGCTTTTATTTTTTTATTTTCTCAAAAAATTTCTTAAAATTCATTTTAACTTTAAGCTCTTCTCTTAAAGAATAAAAACTTATTACAAAAGCCGTTAATAAATTGAATTTAAGCATTTAAATATAAACAAAATTGGGTGCTAGAAATTTGATTTTAAAGACTTTAAGTAGGCTTAAACGGTTTTGGCAAATTTTTAAAGATAATAGTAGTTTCTTTGGTTTTATGTGAGATTTTAAAAAGTTGTTAAATAGACTTAACTATTTAAAAAATAAAGACTCTTTTTTATGATTTATAATTTAGGTTTTTGAAATTGCAAATTTTAAATTTTTTTTATAAATAACAAATCGGTTAATAAATATAAATAAATTTAATAATAAAAACTAGGCACAGTATTATCATTACTGGAGAGATTTTATTTTTTTTATTTTCCAATAAATTAAGTATTATGTTTATTAAAACATAAAATATTATTCCAATACTTATCCCCGAAGAGATATTGTATGTTAAGGGGATTAGAAAAAGTATTAAAAAACTGGGAATATTTTCTCTTATATTAGAGAAATTAATTTTCAATATTTCTCTGCACATTGAAAATCCTACATATATTAGTGCTGCAGCAGTTGCACTAGCAGGAACTGCAATAAATAATGGTGAAAGGAATATTGCAATAAAGAACATTATTCCCGTTACTATTGTTGTAAGTCCGGTTTTACCACCTTCTTCTATTCCTGTGCAACTTTCAATGTATGCGGTTACGGTTGAAACTCCCATTATTGCTCCAACAGTAGTAGAAATGGCATCAATTAAAAATATTTTGCCGACATTAGGAATTTTTCCATTTTTGTCTAACATATTTCCTTTTGCTGCCACTGCTATTAAAGTGCCCAAAGTATCAAATAAATCGTTAAACAGCAATACCAATACAATTGTAATAAAGCTCCAAAAATGTTTGCTTAATATGTAGGAAAAATCTAACTGGTTAAATATTGGCCCAATAGATTCGAATCTTAAAATTCCATCTGGAAAACGTATTCCAGCAGCTACTGCGCTTTCTGGACTAAAGATTGCATATATCCAAGCTATGGCAGTGACTGAGCAAATTGCCCAAAGTATACTTCCCCTTATATTTAATTGTTCAAAAATTACAATAAAAAATAATCCTAAAAATGTAAATAAAACTTTCAAGTCAATGAATGATCCAATTCCAACCAATGTAGCATCATTTTTAACAATAATTCCCCCATTGACAAAGCCAATAAAGGCAATAAAAAGCCCTATTCCAACCGTAATAGAGTATTTTAAATTTACCGGTATGGAATTTGCAATACTTTCCCTAGCTCTTGATAAAGATAGCACAATAAAGATTAGCCCCTCGATAAAAACAGCAGCTAGTGCAACTTGCCAAGGAATATTCATTCCAATTACTACAGAAAATGCAAAAAATGCATTAAGACCCATACCTGGTGCTAGTGATATAGGGGTATTAGTATAAAGCCCCATTAATATACTAGAAAATGCTGATGTTAAGCAAGTTGCAGTAACTAATGCGCCAATTGGCATACCTGTGCTAGATAATATTGCCGGATTAACAGCTATTATGTATGCCATGCTTAAAAAAGTGGTAATACCACCGATAATTTCTTTTTTATAATCAATGGTTTTATTTTTAAATTGAAATAACAATGTTTCTTTGGATTGATTCATTACAAATTACTCCTCAAATTTTATTTTATATCAAAAATAAAACCAACGCTATTTATTGGATTTTAATCTAATAATAAAATATATTGATAAATCAAATTTTATAGAAATATTAATAGCCATAAATAAATTTAATAATAAAAATTAAGCATAATATTAGCAGTACAGGAGAAATTTTAATCTTTTCTTTGCTAAAAAAATTAAATGATACATTTACTAAAATATAAAATGCTGCGCCAACAAAAAATCCTGAAGAAATGCTATAAGCTAAAGGAATCAAAAAAAATATTAAAAAGCTGGAAATATTTTCTCTAATATTAAAGAAATCAATTTTAATTATTTCTCTACACATTGAAAATCCTACATATATTAATGCTGCAGCAGTTGCGCTAGCAGGAACGGCAATAAACAATGGGGCAAAAAAAACTGCAAATAGAAATAATGTTCCAGTTACAATTGAAGTAAGGCCCGTTTTTCCACCCTCAGCAATTCCTGTAAAACTTTCAATATAAGTAGTAACAGTGGAAACACCCATTATTGCTCCAAAAGTAGTAGCAATGCCGTCTACCAGTAATATTTTTTTTGCATTAGGAATTTTTCCATTTTTATCCAACATGCCACCTTTTGTTGTAACGCTTATTAAAATACCCACAGTATCAAATAAATCATTGAACAAGAGAATAAAAACTATTGATATAAAAGTCCAAAAATGCTCATTTAAAACATAAGAAAAATCTAATTGATTAAATATTGGTCCAATGGATTCAAATTTTAAAATCCTGCTGGGAAGTTGTATTCCAATAGCCTGGGCACCTTCTAAATTAAAGATTGCATATATCCAAGCTATGGCAGTGACTGAGCAAATTGCCCAAAGTATACTTCCCCTTACATTTAATTGTTCAAAAATTACAATAAAAAATAATCCTAAAAATGTAAATAAAACTTTCAAGTCAACAAATGATCCGATTCCAACCAATGTAGCATCATTTTTAATGATAATTCCCCCGCTGACAAAGCCAATAAAAGCAATAAAAAGCCCTATTCCAACCGAAATAGAATATTTTAAATTTATCGGAATAGAGTTTATAATTTGCTCCCTTACTCTTAAAAAAGATAAGAGAATGAAAATTAGTCCTTCAATAAAAACAGCAGCTAATGCAACTTGCCAAGGTATATTCATCCCAATTACTACAGAAAATGCAAAAAACGCATTCAAGCTCATTCCAGAAGCCAATGCTAAAGGCGTATTGGTATAAAGTCCCATTAGTATAGTAGAAAATGCTGCTGTTAGACAGGTTGCGGTAACTAGTGCACCAATTGGCATGCCTGTGTTAGACAGTATTGCTGGGTTAACAGCTATAATATATGACATACTCAAAAAAGTAGTAATGCCCGCAAGAATTTCCTTTTTATAGTTAATATCACTGTTTTTAAATTGAAAAAATAAACCTTTTACATACTTACCCATAAAACTTTCCTTTTTATTGTTTAAAAATATTTTCAATAATAATTATTAGGCTTTTAATTCTTTTTAAAGGCCTATTGTGCCTTATTAAGCATATTGTTCTGGAAAAGAATATCTTCGCTGTCAGGTAAGTTTGAAAATACAATGGTTTTAATAATCTTTTCAGAACTATTTGTAATAACAAATTTTCTCGCTTTAATAAGCTTTAAATAAGCTTTTAAAGAAATGTCTCTTCCAACGCTAAAAAAGGTTTGAAGATATTTATTATCAATTAGCTTATGCCGATTAAATAGAAATAAGGCAATTATATCATTTCCAACTTTTAAAAATAAAGGTTCTTTGTACCTTAAGTTCCAAGCATTAGAAACAGTAAAATAATGTCTTAAAGAAATTTTATTATTCTCTTGAATTAATTTAATATATTTGGAATCTTTTTTTAATTCGGGAATGCCATCAAAATAGATTGTAGAACAAGACAATGTTAAAAATAGCAAATAAAAAAGTAATAAATATTTTTTAAAAATTTTCAAGAAAGTCCATAATATGTAAGTTTTTTTATAAAATTTTGTTTTTAAATGCATATTCTAAAGTATTTTTTGTATTCTTGAAATTAACATCAATAAATCTTGGATCATATTGCAAGGTATCCTTAGTCCAAACCTGAAAAGAATCCTCATTAAATAAAAAGACTAGCTTTTTGTAAGGGGTTAAAGCTTTTGACATAAGAGTAAAATTATCTTTATCAAGATTAATGTACAAAAACTTAAAATTTCCAATACTAACTACCTTAGAAATAGCAATGCTTCCAATATATTTATTGTCTTGAATTAATTTTAAATGACCTTTAGTAAAATTTAAATTTGAATCTAACATAACATTTAAAAAAACACTAAATTTATTGCTCGATTTATCTTTTTTAATGTATATTTGACTGTCTGGATAAAAATAAAGAAAATAATCTGCTCTTTCAATTTTTTCAAAATTCTTTTCTAAATCTTCAGCAATATTTAAAATCTTGCAAGAAGAGCAAATAAAAACCATTAAAATCAAAGAAAAACAGTATTTCATAATTAACTTATATTATACAATACAGAAAGGAGAGTATTTATATTAAATGAATGAAAACAAATTCAGCTCTTGTATTGAAAATTCTAAAGCCTATTCGGATTATATAACATCAAAACATAAAATATTACTTATTCCTGTTCCTATAGTAAAAATTGCCATGGGAGAAGATCTTAAAATTTTCGAAATAAGTTTTCAAGATAAGAATAAAGATTTTCCAGGATATATTCAATTAAATAAAAAATCTTTATATATAAATGAAAACATGAGCCTTGAAAATAAAAGATTTACAATAGCAAAATACTTGGGGCATTATTTGATGCATCAAGATCAAATAAAAAATCTATCTAAAAATGAAAACTATTATAACAACATTCAAGATAGTCAAATGGTAACAGAAGCTAACATATTTGCAGCAAACATATTGATCCCAACAACCACATTAAAATTAAAATTATCTCAATATAAATCTAAAGAGTATCCCCAAAAAACAATAGCAAAAGAATTCCAAGTAACTGAAAATATAATTTATTTAAAATTAAGCATAATTAATGATCTTGTCAAAATAGATAAAATAAAAAAGAGTAAAAAATTTTTAAAAATTAAAAACACAAAAGAAAAAATAGAAGCCAACATCTACCTCCACAATACAGATAAAATTAAAGAATCAATAGCTCTTGATTTGGAAAAATATGAACTTGAAAAAAAAGAACGAATTAAAAAAATATTTGAAGATCTAGAGTAAAAAGCTTTCTCAAGTTAAAAACTTTTTGAGTATATATTCCATCTTTACATTCGCCAAGACTAAATAATTTTTACTCTTAACAAGAGAATCTAAATGGTTTTTTGCAATTACAATCCAATACTTATTATCCATAAATTTTTTAGCAGTTGGAAAATTTATTTTCAATGAAAAATTTTTCATAATTTTTTGTTTTTCAAGATAAGATAAAACTTCTGCCTTAAAAGATGCACCTTGGGTCAAGCTATAAGCAATAAGTATTCTATATAATTTCTTATTATAAATAAAAAGATCTTTAATAAAATTAATATTATTATTGAAACTAGATTCATCAACGTAAATATAAGCACTATTTTTAGTATCACTCAAGCTTTCAAAATCAGATGAATAATGCAAATGTTCGTAGTCTTTTATTTTAAAATTTGAAATCTTCAAATCAGGATAATTCATTAAAGATGATAAAACAGTTAAATTTATTTTATCTTTTTCTGGTATTTTTACCAAAGATATAGTTGAACAACCATAAAACAATAAAAAATAAACGGATATTAAAAACTTCTTCATTTAATGCCTAATTGTATGCTTTTAGTAAAATAAAGTAAAGTAAATAAAAATATAGAAATATTTTGATATAATTTAAAAATAAACTTTAAAAGGATGTAAAATGAGTTATTATGTGCTAAGCAAAATATTTCTATATTCTGGGTACCTTGTTATTGGATTTTTATCTTTTACAATTTTCAATAAAAATTTAAGAAATAAAATCAGAGATAAATTAAAAAATTTATACTTTTTATATTATTTAACTTTTTTTACTCTTTTTATTATTAGTTCAAATTTATCTTATTACTTCACCGAAAAGCAATTATTAGAAGATTTTAATATTTTCGAAAAAGAATTTTTCGAAATACATAAAATAAACGAACAATTTTTTCAAAAATACCTACTAAATTTTCCAGTACCAATAAGAATGGAATTGATGTCAAAATTTGATCCACTATATACAGTGTTTAATGCTAGTTTTGAGAAATATGCTAAAAACATTGGAAAAAGTTCTTATGAAATTCAAACAAATTATAAAAATTATATTAGGACAACAAATTCAGAAATTAAAGAAAAACTAGAACAAATAAAAGAAAATATTACCCCTATTTATAATAAATATAAATTACCTATTCTAAATGGAGAAAATACAGAAATAAGTATTGATGAGAATGGAAATATTATTCCTGTTATAAAAAATACAAACGGACAAATAACAGAATTACTGTTTTACGATCAAAATTATAATTTAATCCCTTTTAAAAAATTTGAAAGCTATAAAGTTAGATTTGATCTAATCCCAGAAAATAAAAACATAAACTTCAAAGAACTAATAAACGTTTACTATCTTGATGAAAAAAATATTATCACTCCCATAGAATATTATAAAAATAATATAGACATGAGCCCTTATTACATAGACTTGCAAGAAAATAAAGATGATTTTCTTAAGGCAATAAAAATCAAAAAAGAATATGGTTTATACATTGAGAAAAAAAAGCAACTACAAAATTTAACTGAAAATGATAAACTTGATGATTTTAAAGAATTTTTATTAAAAAATAATAATATTTTTTCACTAAATACAATATTTTCCAACGGCAATCCAATATTTACTTATGCCATAAATGTAAAAGCAAAAAGTATTATAAATTATTTAATAACAAAAGAATTTAATATTAATTTAACAAATCAAAATTCTCAAACAGCTCTTCATAGTGCCATAATTCAAAAATATGATTTAAATTTTATTAAATCACTTATCGAAAAAGGCGCTAATCCAAATATCAGAGATGGCGACAATAAACTGCCCATAGATTACTCTGACAAAACTAGTGAAATCTATAAATATTTAATCGGTATTTAACTTTACAATGCTAATTGATGATTAATTCCATTGCAAACACCCTAATCCAAATTGATCCGATTTATTTCTAAATTTAATTTAAAATAATTTCAATGAAAACGAAGATTATAAGCAATGCTTTATAACAAATGCCATGAAATTAAAGGGAAAAACAATCTTTAATGTTTTTTATAAATACAAAATTTTATAAACAGCAATTCAATATACTATCATTTATTCTATACTGATATTTACAAGATTAAAAAATCTTGTTAAGATATTAAGCGTATTATTCAAATTAATTATTTTAATTAATTAATTTGCACTTAATAAAAAGGGGAAAATTATGTCAACATCATCAGCATCTATATCTATATTTACAATATTACAAAAAATAGGAAAAGCCTTCATGCTTCCAATAGCACTTTTACCAGCAGCTGGAATTTTATTGGGAATTGGGGGAGCATTTACTAATGAAACAATGATTCAGGCTTATGGATTAGAAGAAGTCCTTGGAAAAGGAACTGTTGCTAACTCAATACTTTATCTTATGAAATATACAGGGGAAGTAATTTTTGCTAATCTGCCCTTAATGTTTGCAGCGGCAATTCCAATCGGACTTGCTAAAGTAGAAAAAGGAACAGCTGCTTTAGCAGGAGTAGTGGGATTTTTGGTTATGCATCAAACTATAAATGGGATTTTGTACATACAAGGAATCACACCAGAAAGCGCAAGCTTAAAAGCACTATTGGAATTAGGAATGCCTGAAACAGCTGCAACTGCAAAAAGCCAGGAATATACAAGTGTACTTGGAATATTCTCTCTTCAAATGAGCGTAATGGGAGGATTGATAGCAGGATTTGTTGCTGTCTTTCTTCACAACAGATTCCATAATATTCAATTACCCACATTCTTAGCATTTTTTGGGGGCACAAGATTTGTGCCAATTGTAACTACAATGGCAATGTTTGTGGTAGGAATATTTTTAACATTTATTTGGCCTTTTATCCAAGGTGCAATGACTTCGTTTGGAAGAATTGTAGAACAATCAGGACTTTTTGGAACATTTGCATATGGAGCAATAAAAAGATCTTTAATTCCATTTGGACTCCACCACATATTTTATTTGCCATTTTGGCAAACAGCTGTTGGGGGAACATTGGAAATAAATAACGAATTAATCTCAGGAGCACAAAATATATTTTTCAAACAACTTGCAGATCCCAATACTGTACACTTTGAAGTTGCAAAAGGAACAAGATTTTTTAGCGGGGAATTTGTTGTTATGATTTTTGGATTACCTGGGGCGGCGCTTGCTATGTACCATACATCAAAACCTGAAAATAAAAAAAACGTAGCTTCATTGCTACTATCTGCTAGCTTTACATCAATGTTAACAGGAATTACAGAGCCTCTTGAATTTGCATTCCTTTTTGCAGCACCAGCACTTTATTACTTTATATATGTTCCTCTTTTTGGACTAGCATATCTTTTAACACACCTTTTAAACGTAGGAGTTGGACTAACATTTTCTGGCGGATTTATAGATATGTTCCTATTTGGAATACTTCAGGGAAATAGCAAAACAAATTGGATAGCAATTCCTATCTTGGGAATCTTCTACTTTATTGGATTTTACTTTATATTTAAATTTGCAATCATGAAATTCAATCTTAAAACAATAGGAAGAGAAGACGAAGAGATGGAAAAAACCATGATGAGTTCAGAAAAAACAAGCTTATCAGAAACCGCTTCAAAAGTATTAGAGGGTCTTGGAGGAAAAGATAATATTACATACATTGATGCATGTGCATCAAGATTAAGAGTCAATCTAAAACAAATAGAAGTCATTAAATCAGACGCCTATTTCAAAAATCTAGGTGCCAGTGGAATATTAAAAAAAGGAAATAGTGTTCAAATTGTATTTGGAGGATTGTCCGATAATATAAAAATGGAAATCGACAAGCTTATGTAAAATTTTTAAAATATAATATAAAAACAGCTAATCCAATAGAAAAAT
>NC_001904.1 GCF_000008685.2 Borreliella burgdorferi B31
TAGGCTATGTTAAAACTATAATCAATTTATATTTATATAATCTTGTAGCTTGAAAAAAATATAAAAACATTTTTTTGTATTTTTTTTATAAAACATTAACTTTTAAATCAAAAATATGTTATATATTTATATATAAGAAAATTATGACTTGCGGAGTAAAAAATGGAAAATTCTAAAAAAAATACCCTTTGCCAAAATAAGACACAACATAAATCAATAGTTCTTATCTCAACACTAGAGTATATAAACAAAACACATAATAAATACACACAAAAAAACATACTCTATTACTTTAATGAAAATCTTAAAAGAAATGGTCAACTACCCGTTAAAATAAAAACACTGCAAAATTATCTTTACAAATTAGAAAAAGAAATTAAAGTAACAACTAATTATCACAAACACTTAGGAGTAAATTGCGGCACCGAAATATACTATCAACTTAATTTTTCAAAAAAAGAATGTTACCAAAAAATCTATAAATACTTTCAAGAAAAAAAAGATTTAAGATTTCAAAATAGAGCTACAAGGGGCCTTAAAGATAGATTTACTAAAAATGGGAGTGTAGATTTAAAGGAGTGTTTAAATAATAAAAATAATATAAAAGAAGAAAGAAAGATTAATGAAATAGAAAAGTATCAAGTAAGAAATTACTTCAATAAATGTAACTTTTTATGTAAAAAAATTCTTTCAATTTTTCTTACAATTTTATTCAATTTAGATATTGATAAAGATAATATAATCAAAATACTTAAAATCATAAAAATAATAGAAATTAAATTGCTAAAAAATAAAAATATACATTTTACTAAATCTTGCATGAAAGAAAAACAAGAAAAATTAAAGAAAATTCTATGCAACACTCAAAAAGAATTTGAAAAAAATGAATATAATCCTAAACAATTAGAAATAAGTTTCCAAAAAATATACGAAAATTACAAATTTAAGCCTCATTTTATTATTGAAAGTCATAAATATAGCGATTTAAACAATATAAAGCGTAAATTAGAGAAGTCAATTGAAAGAAAAAAAGAAAATTCTCAACAAAATTATCAAGATTTAAAAACAAACATTTTCAATATCCTTATTGAACAACTAAAAAAAGAAGTAAATATTGAACTTCTAAAGCCAATTATAAAAGAATATTTGAATAACCAAAAGAAAATAGAATACAATAAAGTGTTTTGCACATATTATTGCGAATTATTAGAACTAATAAAAAACCAAAAAAGTTTATTGAATTTAAAAGAATTAGATAGAAAGGCTATATAAGGATTTAATATGGAAAATTCACTAAAAGTTGGGCAAACATATAAAGAAATAATTGATATAAAAAGAAAAAAACGATTTATTAAAATTGAAAAAAAAAATAATAAAACTGTGTATCACACTAAGATAATGATGGATATTCATAAATTAGGAATTGTTAATGTTAAAAAAAATCAATTTCGTGTGTCATTTAGAGAATTATATAATCAAATGGAAATTCAAGAAATTCGCCTATATCCTATAAGGAAAAAAGATAAATTTTTAGGAATTTTTTATGGCTATAGAAAACCAGTAAAAAATGTTTTTGTAAGATATACAATGGATGGAGTTAAAAAAGTATATTCATTTTCAAAAACGTATTACATAGAGTTTAGATTTAAAGCTGGTAGTGTTTTTTGTTATTTAAAGGGTATGAGGCGTTTAACAAAGAAAGAAAAGATAGATACACCCTATAATAAAGCACTTTTTGATAAATTGATAGATTTAGAAAAACATGTATATGAATTTTACAATAAAAAATACCCAGAACAAGGATTAATTCTTAAGTGGATATTAAAAAATCTAAAATAGTAACAATAATATTAATTAAGGAAAATGTTGACAAAAATAAAGGAAAATTTTTATGGAAAAAAAACGTGTTGTTAAAGTTTTAACAAAAAAGATAGATACTTATGTTGAACAAAATTTAATGATTAATGAAAGTAAAATTTCTTATTACAAGACACTAAAGGAAAAGTTGAATGACAATTTCAAAAAAGAAATATTCCACAGGGTGGAAAATATTAAAATTTTAAAAGAAATAAAAGATAATCAATATTATAAATTTGATGGTTATAAAACTTTTCTTGATTTTATAAAAGACTTTGATGTAGCAAAAACTCAAGCGTATAAGTATTTAAGATTAGCAACTGCACTGCAAGAAGGGCTTATAAAAGAAGATTATTTAATAGAAAATGGTATTAAAAATTCTTATAATTTTATAAAAGATAAAGAAAGTCCGGCGTTAAAAAAATCTAGGCAAAATCCAATAAAACCATTAAGATTTCAACTTAAAACTCAAGAAAGTTATGATTTTTACAAAAAAAATGCTAAATTTACAGCGTTTATTTTGGAAGAACTTCTTAAAAATCAAAAAGATTTTCTTAAAAAACTTTTAAGGAAATATGAAGAACTAAAAATCTAATTTTAGAATTTTGTAAATAATTTAGAGAATAGGTTTTTATAAGTTCTTTTAAAATAAGATTTTATAAAAGCTTTATATTTTTGTATTTTTATAGACCGCAGTGTAATAATATTAATTGATTTTAATTTAAGGTTGAACTAAACTAAATATAGTTTTGTAGGAAATAATTTTTCATTATTTCCTACTTGAATATTGGATCGTAAAAATATTAGGGCTTTACTAAGTTCTTTTAAAAGAGAATTTAGCAAAGCCCTAAGTCTTTTAACAAAAATTTTTATTAAAAAAAGTTGACAAAAATAGTTTTTGCTATATATTTATATATAAGAAAATTATAACTTACGGAGTAAAAAAATGAAAAACCGCAAAAACAATAATCCACAAGAAATTAATCAAGCAGAAATTGACTTTTTAAGAGATATGAAAACCCTAAGGATGAACTTGCCGGGGATTGATAAAAATCTTAAAGGTTATGGCTATAAGTATCAGAATTTCAACGAAATAGCTAGAGAAATTAAAAAAGTTATTGATAAGCACAATTTATGCCTTGATTTTAAGCAATTTCCGACTTTTACAGTTGTGGGGGAGCAACAAGTTCTACATGTTGTTAGAACTACGTTTTATAGTACAAACACTGGGTATAAAGACTCCTTTGATACGCCAATACTTACAGAAAATTTAAAATGGAATAATGAAAATGGGTCTAAAAATGTTGTAAATACAGTGCCACAACTGGTAGGCTCATCAATTACTTATTTTAAAAGATACGCATTAGTAGCATATCTTAACATAGAAAGTGAAGTGGATACTGATGCAGCTCCTATTTACAATAACCACGAAAATGAAAATTCTATGCCTAGCAAACAAGCTGGTGTTAACCAAAATCAAGTAAAAAATTTTGATAAAAAGTTAAAAACCGGAAAGTATTATTGCTATGAACTTTTTAGAATTGCTTTATTTAACATAAAAAACTGGGTAAATGATGAAAAAGAAAAAAATAATATAAATGCTCTTATTCGGGCATTATGTTTTGAAAATGAGGCGGATTTAGATGAAATTTTTAATGATAATCCTGGGTTTAAAAGCATACAATATTGGGCAAATATTCTTTTAGAATATTTCAAGAAAACTAATAAATTAGATGAACTAAATAAGTTTGAAGACTTTATAACTAATAATCACGACGTTTATGAAACAAGTGTCTTGAAATTCTTTTGCATGTTAAAAAAAGAAAGACAATTTGATTATATATTTGCAGTGTAATAATACAAATAAATCCCCCTTAAAGGGGGAAAATATTAATCAATTATTAAGATATTTTGGCTTTTCTACTCGCTTTATATAATGCTATCTATACGCCTCATAAGGTTATAAATTATTTCTTTTTAAGCTATTTTTAAAACTTAATCTTTAGGCAAGTCTGCCAAAATTTGTTTTAATATTTGTTTAACTGCCGTTATTTTATCTTTCTTATAAGATTCTTCAAAATTCTCTCTAGCTTTTTCTCCATATTTTTCGGCATAATCAATTTTATCCGAATCTAATTGTATTAAATAATCGAAAATTGAATTTGGATAGCCCTTTATGAGACTATTTATGTTCATTATAATAAAAGATAAGAAATCAGTTGTTATTTTGCTTTTTATAAAGCCCACAACATCAAGTGCGTCTAATAAAACGCTATTTTCTTTAATTCCGATTTTTCTTAAACTTCCCCTAATTTCTGGAGCTTTAGCAAAAAAAAAGCTTTTATCATATTCACTTTCAAAATCATAATTATCTAGTCTTTTGTTAAGTAAATCATAATCTTCTTTAGAAAAAGCTTTTTTAGCTTTCTCATAATTTTTTTTTATATCTTGACTCATAAAAGCACTTAAATCAATGCTTAACATAAATAATAAAAATAACAATAGGCTTATTTTTCTCATATCCTCTCCTAGGCTTTATTATATACATTCTTATTAGCAATACTAATAAGAATTAGAACAAGACTAACAAATAGTCTTATTTGGTGTTCGCAAATTAAGCATTGTTGATTAAGATTTTGGTAATTTTTATTTGCTAAACTTAATAATTAACCAAATAATAAGACCATTAACAATAATAGAGATAAAGGGGGTTATTATTGTGAAAAGAAAAACACTCTTTCTATGGTACGCATTAAATTTTTGTAAACAAAACGCTTTAGTTTTATAAAGATTTTTTTGAATATCTTTAATATCTTTTTCTAAATTAAATATTTTAGTCTCTAAACCAGCAATTTTCCTATTTAAGTTAGAAAAATTCTTTTGTGAAAGATTTTCATCATTATTTATTTTAAACTTGTTATTATCTACCATAAGAAAAATCCTTAAATTTTGTCTAAGTTACTAGCATTAATTTTCTAAAGTATGAATTATTGTTTCTTGATGTTTATAACATTGTTTACAAGAAATTAAAAACATAATAAGAATACAAAAAATAAAAATTTTATTTTGCATAGGGCCTCTCCAAAAGTTAAAAATAAAGCAAAATTATTTAATTGTAAAACAACTAATTTCAAGATATATTATTGAAAGTAAAACATAAAAAAAATTCAAGAAATAGTTTATATATTTTTGCAATAATTCAGAATGAATTTTTTAAGGATTTAAATATCTAATTTGTTACATTTTGCTATTACATATTAACAAACTATAAATATAATAAAAATGAAATTTTAGGAAGTTCTTCATTATAGGAATTAATCTTGTTAAAATGGCTAATAAATGACATATAGTACAAATTTAGTAGTTTTTTATATAAAATAGTCGTAGTATATCACATATTCAGTCTAATTCCCTTGAAACTACCACTTTTGTTTATTTTAACTTCTCTATAGCCCTAATTTTGTATTTAATGTTAGCACTACTAGCTATTCTAGCCCTAATATTTTTTGTTAAATTTTGACTTGTAATTTTTACTATTTTTTTAACTTAAAGTTTACAACTTAGAACAAAATAGTTTTTGTAAACTCAATATATTTATTTGTTTTAAATAAAAAAAATTAACAAAAACTATTAAATAAAAACAAAATCTTTTAACTACTACTTTAGAGTAGCCAACTTGATAAAGTCTTTTTATAATGAGCATTATCACTTTACAAGTTTTATTTATAAAGGGGGATTTATTATGACTCAATATTTTAATGATGATATACCATGCAATTCTTGCAATAGATTAATTAGAAAATATGACCAAACTTGTGTCGCTTGTGGGGCTAAAAATAAACAAAATAAAAAATCTTATTATGGATTAATAGCATTTTTATTTTGTCTATTTTTTGGCTATTTAGGATTTTCTAATTTGTATTTAGGCAAAAACCCTAAAATAGGTTTTACATTTTTATTTATATCTATTGTTTTTTTGTTACTTGCAGTGCTGCTACATAAATCAAACAAGACTAATTATTTATTAGTCTTGTTTGTACTGTTAGTATACTTTTTTTTTGTAAATAGATTTAAAATCTATAAATTTTTTAAAAAAGTAACAAGAAAAATAATTAGTCTCTAAGAAATTAGTAACAAAATCCATAAAAACATTTTCATAGTAGTTACAATTTCTAATGTCTATAAAAATTAAACCAAAAATATATAAATATCATATATATATCCTCTTAATCTTCAAGTTTTGGGGGTTTTGGCATAAAGTCTATGTTGCGTTTTTGTGGTCACTTCAAATTTGCATTTTTACTTACTAAATTGCTCTAGTGCTCTAGCTCAAATTTTGCATACAATTAAAGTTAGATAACTATATTAAGTGTGTAGTAATAGATATTTTATCTTTTAAGGCTAAATATTTGTTGTTCTTTATTTAATCTTCTTCAAGATATTTTATTATACTGTCTATATGTGCTACTACGTCTTCAGATAGTTCTTTTATGTTAATAGCATGGAGTGCAATAGGACTGGTATTTACTCCGGCTGATAGAGCTATTGAGCGTATTTTGAGTTTGTTCTTTTCTAAATCATCATTATCGTTTGCATTAAATCTTTGGATATCTACTCTTACTGCTTTTAAGGCGTTTAGTTTGGATGTTAGTTTTTCTTGAAAAAGTTTTTGTAAATTTAAAAATTTTTCTTCGAATTCTTTAGCATTAGTTGCATATTTTAAGTCTTCTTTTAATAAGCTTATTTTTTCTCTACAATGTTTAAATGCAACTTCATCGGCCTCATCATTAAGGCCTGAGACACTCATAATAAGCCAATTTATTCTTTTTTTTTCTATTGTTGTTGTTTCTGTAATTGTTGCTCTCCTTTTTATTATAAATAGTTCACAAGATATTACAAATAATGAAAATATTAATATAAAAATTAATTTAGCTATGTTTATTTTTTGCATTGATTTTTCCTTTATTTAATAATGAAAATTAATACAATACACAAATAATCTCAAAATTTTAGTGAATTTTTTGATATCATAGAAACTATGACATAGAATTAATATAAATTAATATTATTTTATTTTGATATTTAATTTTGTTTGATTTAAAAGTGGAGTTAATTAATGGAAATTGATAATTTTTTAGATTTACAAAAAATCACCGCAGAAGTATTGCTTAAAATTCACGAGGATAATCAAAAAATACTACAAATAATAGATAAAAATAAAACCTTAAAAAATAAAATAAAAAAATTAACCGAAAATAAAAAAGAAAATAAACAAGAAAATTCTAAAACCACTGCTAAGTTGTACTTAAATCCAAAAACTAATCAATTAATTATAAAATGTGTCAAGACATTAAAACAAATTGACCCAATAGCTGGATGGTTTGTACACCTACTGGTAATAAGTGGGTGTAGGGGGGCCGAACTGCAAAAAGTAAAAATGCAAGATATTTCAACTTTTTTAAGCAAAACCGGAAAAACTTTATACAACATAAAAGTAAATGTGGCAAAAAAAAAATTTACTACTTGTACTAGAGAATTTGTTATAACCGAAAAAGAATTTAATGCTATTCAAAAAGTACACGAAATTTACTTCAAAAAGAAAAATCTTAATACTAGCCGCACTTATTTTTTTCAAAAAACCAAACATAGGTTTAAAGATAATCGAATTAGCATTGACTGTATTGCTAAAAAATTCAAAAAGTTACTTAGAAAATGGGGTTTTGAAGCACGTAAATCACTTCATTTATGTAGAAATTTGTTTATTTTCAATTTAAAATCTAATGGCTACAACTCTTTTCAAATTAAAGAACTTATGAAATATTCTTCAACATATGAAATTGATAATATTTATGGACTATCTCATGCAAGTAAAATTCAAGCGTATGAGTGCATAAAAAATAGTATTGCCTTATAGCTTAACCAGTTAAGCTTAAATGGTGAATATCTTTATTTTTGACATATACTCCTTTATAATCCTTTACATTTATTTATGTATTTCTAATAATCTTTATCAGTGTCCCAGTCAATAGGGGCACTGATACTATTTGTAAACGCTATATTGCTAAGAAAGAATACTTACTACTTATTGGCAAAAACCCCGTAAATCTATCTGATATTGCTCTTTTATTCGGATCATAATTAAACACAAATTCTCTAAATTTATAATTCACATTATTAATTAGTGGATATTTATGCATAATCTCATTAATTTTTATTTTGAGCAGTTCTTTTATAGGATTTTCTTTTTTTTTGTTTTCAATTTGAATTTTATTTAACTCTAATTTTAGATTTTCAATCTCAAAAATAGAACACTCAAGATTTATAGCGGCCTCATCAGTTCTAATTTCAAGGTCTACACAATCAACATATTCTACAAATTCATTTATCCAGTCAAACTCAATCCCATTTTTATAAAAATCACTATTTATTACTAAATCTTGAACAAGATTTATAAAAGTATCATTATTCCCATTATGAGATATTAATAAATTGACCGCCTCATTTTTAAAAATTTTATTTCTTAAATTGGAAACTTCAAATTCACATTTATTAACAAATTCAAACACTTTTGTTATCAAAAGATTATTTCTTTTAATTCTACAATTAATAGGTTTATTACCTATTAAAAAGAACAAATTACAATACTCAAGCCCAGTGCACGCTAGCTGCACTTGTGCTTGTACATAATATTTGAAAAAATATTTACTACTTAAAAAATTGCCATTTTTATTGTACTCAGCAATAGCACTACTCATATAATTAGAGTCGCTACTTTTAATCTCTAATAGTTCTAAATCGCCATTATTATTAATAAACCAGCCATCAATTGTTGAGCCCACTAAAGTTTGTGAACTACCCATTTTTTTGAAATAGTTATACTTATCAACACCGTTAGCATATTTGTTTTTATACAAAATATCAATATTATCTCCGTGTGCTTTAATAAATTCTCTAAATCCTAAATTCTCTAACTCTTTGCCCTTGAGCATATATAAATTCTCTTCATAAGGCATACTTATACCAAAATATTTAAGCAGTCTATTCATCATTAAATCTTTTAACCCTACACCACCAGTTAGAATATTGCCTACTTCACTAGCACCGTATTTATTAAGTTTGTTTCTTTGCACACTAAAATCAATATTTCGATTAAATCTAAAACATTCTTGACTGCTTATTCCGGGTAATTTCTTACCTATCTTACTTAATTTACTTTTTTCTTTAGTTTGATTAACTTGATAATCAAGTTCTATAAAATTTTCAAAACCAATAAAATTAGTTTGCTTATTTATTTGATTAATTTTTTGTGGATTATTGTTTAAGTTTTTCATTTTTTTACTCCGCAAGTTATAATTTTCTTATATATAAATATATAGCAAAAACTATTTTTGCCAACTTTTTTACAAAAAATTTTTTATTAAAACACTTAGGGCTTTACTAAATTCTCTTTTAAAAGAACTTAGAAAAGCCCTATGGATTTAAGAACTGATTATACTTACGTAGTAAAAATACTACAGATATTAATAGTA